>NZ_AYTW01000017.1 GCF_002752635.1 Mesotoga sp. Brook.08.105.5.1 | reverse complement strand
CCCCGAGGACGAGATAACCGTTGACGGCGGACCTGGACTCTGGAAGATTCCTGAAGGTCATTGATCTTATTAGAGTTGACATTATTCCGATTCATTTGAAAAGCTCGGAGATTATTGAACGCCACAATGCAGTTATTTCTTCTTCTTTAACACTTATTTCTTTGCGCTGAGAAAATTCTATGAATCTTGTGAGGAGACCTTTTGAGATCAATTGGTCGCCTTTTTCTTCTAGGTACTTCAGCGCTCTTGCTTTCGTTATGGCCTTTCTGTACGGCCTGTCGGTTGTCAGCGCGTCGAAGACATCGGCCACCGCAACTATTTGAACAAGCATGTGGATTTCGTTTCCCTTCAGGCCGTCGGGATAACCGTTTCCATCTATTCTCTCGTGATGGTGCCTAACAATGTCTCTTACTGCCTTCGGAAAATTCAGGTCTCTCAAGTAACGTTCGCCATATACCGGGTGTCTTTTTATTTCCGTAAACTCTTCTTCGGTTAAAGACGACGGCTTATTCAGCGTATCGAAAGGAATGTCCACCTTTCCATAATCGTGCAACATCGCGCCAATTGAAAGATTGAAAAGATCTATCTTCTCTAGGTCAAGTTCCTTTCCGAACTCATAGCAAATTTTTAGGACTCGAAGCGTATGGAGAGCAGTATAGTCGTCCTTAAGCCTTAACTCTCTGATAAGCTGACCGAAAACTGAGGAGATGCTCTCGAAAAGATTGTTCACAAAGTCCTTCAGATGAGGCGATGTTGTACTGTAGAGAGTAAGAGACTCGAATGCGCCAACAGAGTTTTCAAGAGCCCTAAAGTGCTCTCCTTTAACCTGCATTATTGACGCTTCAAGAATCAGCGTTTCTCCCTTGATGTAACTGGTCAAAGACTCATCCGGAAGAGACTTGAGTTGATTGAGATAATTCTCCGCTCTGGAAACGTTACCGCTCTTCACGTAGAAGTGTCCAAGAAAAATATATGATACTGCAATGTCTGTCCATTCGATATGAGAATTTATGAGCGATTCAAGTTGTTCGGCAATAACTGCCGCTCTGCTGAGGTCATTCATTTGAAGAAGAATCTTCAAGTTAATCATTAGTTTGTATCCTTTTATTGAAACCACATCGCATCCTTGGACCAGGTCAAGAAGCTCTATTGCCTCAGCAAATCTGTTCTTCGAGTAGAGATAGTCGATCATGTTCAGCTGAACCATTTGCATTCTTGCCGGTGATTCGGCCACTTCTTTTGCTCTCTCATAGAATTTCCATGGATTGTCACCGGTCTGGAGCTGAGTCGAGACCAGGCCAAGATCATTGTAGTATTCAAAGCGCTTCTGGGTCGGTACATACTCCTCCAGTTTCACGAGTTCGGCGAAAAGCGAGAGTGTTTCGTCTCCAAAGCCCATTTCAAATGAAGTCATCATATGGAGCATTTTGAGGTTGATTTCCTGTTCCTTTCCACATTCCTTTGCAATTAGATCCACTGCAAGCTTAGAAACAAGGTAAGCAATCTTGTCCTCTGAATTCCTGGCTAAAAAATACGCTAGAAAGTATATTCCTTCTGCCAGAAGCTCACTTTCCACATCGGAGAAGTCAAATACACCCGTCTCGTCGAATGTTTGAGAGTATGCAAAATCAAGAGCTACCAATATTCCGAGATCTTCTCTCGAGAGATCCTCTTCATCAAGAATAGCCCTCAGCTCAGACCTAAAACTCTCGGGATCATCATAATTGAATCTTAAGGCCAGACCGCAAACTCTAGAATTCTTCAAATCCAACTCCTCTTCCCCTCGATATTTTATCATGCGACCGCCTTTCTGGTAAAATCTCTTGAGTAAATTTAATTATGATGCATTACGATCAGAAAAGCGAACTAATGTCACTGTCCATGCTATTCAGTGACATTCAGCATCAATTATTGCTGCCTGCCATGAGTGTTAGCGCTGTTTAAAGTGCTGACAATAGGAATTGCTCAATATCTGATGACTTTGCAGGTGTCTGGAACGATTTCGACGGGAGGGCTGTTTATGGTAGAAGTCAAGAAACTCCTGGCCAAAGCTCTGGATGAGAACTGTTATGTGATAGAAGAAGAGGAAGTGCTAACAATTGTAGACCCCGGTTATGGTCTCTCAGAAGAGTTTACCAAACTTGTGAGCGACAAGCAAGTACGCATTCTTCTAACTCACGGTCATGCCGATCACACACACGATGCCGATCAGATTGCCGCAAGCGCGATTATTATACATGAATTGGACAGACCATTACTACTAGATCCAAATAAAAGCCTTCTCACCTTTTTCGGAAAAACCCGTCTTCTTATAGAAGAAGGCATGATTGTAACTCCCGAGATTCTTCACAGACCCTGGAAGTGTCTTCACACTCCCGGACATACAAAGGGTTCCTGCTGCTTCATGTACGGAGAGAGATACCTTTTTTCTGGCGATACAGTCTTCTCGAATTCGGTTGGAAGAACTGATTTACCAGACGGCGATGGAATAGAGATGGAGAGGAGTATTAGAAAGCTCAAGCAGTTCTTCATTGAAAGACCTAATTTGATAGTGCTTCCAGGCCACGGACCGGAAACGACGGCTCAAAGTATTCTTAGGGAGAACCCCTTTTTCACGTAGGAATCTCCTTCTTGAAGTTCCTTGATTTCAGCTCCTGAAGCTTCTTGTTCTGTCTGTTCCAGTACTTTCTATTGAAGAAGCCTGCTTCTACCTCTTCTTCCTCTAGAAGCGAGGTCATTTTTCTCGCAATATTCCTGCTCTTATCGAATGCCTGCTCCGAGAGATCATCTGCTTTCATTTTCCCGGCAGTCAACAACAGATCCTGTTCAAACTGAAGGCAGTACTCTCTCCACAACTCTTTTGCCTTTGAGTCTCGTAGAATGGCTAGCCGGATGAATTTCTCCCAGCTCCCCCAGTAGTTGATCCCGTCTTCCGGTTCGTCAAATGGAAGGCTTGATTCGTAGCTATCAAACCATACTGGCTTGAACACAGATAGACAGGGGACACTACTATTAGTTATCCATATTTCTGGCTTCTCTCCCAGAACAACTACCATCGAAGAAGTAGTCTGACTGCTGACTAATGAGGCACCGGCGTGCATACAAATATTTCGCATTGAACCGAGGTGTTTGCTATTTTCGTGATCTCTAAGAATCTCAAAGCTTCTTTCGATACTTACTTCTCCCTCTTCCAGAAGCTCTTGCATTCTTCTAAGTCTTGTTCCTGCGCCCGAGAATTTCCTAATTAGTTTCTTTTCGTATGATTCAGCAAAGCTAAACGCTTTCCCGGGCTTATGCCATCCGTGATTTTCTGCGTTTCGAATGACCTGAGGATGACCATCATCAAAGTCGTCTCCAAGAGTCAGACAGTTTGATATCGCGGCAGATCCTTTCACCTTCTTCGAAACCCAATAGCTATCGGAGGTTTCCAGAACCCACGCATTTTCTCTATCTGCTATCAGAAAAGAGTTGTGATAATATAGATATTTGGTGAAACCTCCGTTAGCTCCCTGACCGTAATCTTCAATCAACTCAACAATCGTTTTGACAGCATGTTCGGCACTTTCCGATCTCTCCAACGCAATCCTCAATATGTCCATACCCAGGAGACCGTCTCTCCGGACCGTCTCCTTCGTGAAAACCGCTTCATTTCCTATAACAACTCCCTTGTCATTGACTCCCATTTCGCCACCCCACATCCACGATGGCTTCGAAATGAGGATCGCGTTAGTCTCGCTAACCTGGCTGACTCTCTGCGTTGTTGTGAACAAATCCGTTCCATTACCTGATAAACGAGGAAAGAAATGGATCGATTGCGGTTCATTTGGCTCACGGTCGCTGTTCTTTCCGAAAATCGTTCTGCCATCTGCTGTAGAACTACCAAGAACTACAAAGGAATCACACATGATCTCACTTCTTATGGACTCTTCAGAAGATATCTCAACTGCCCAAAATACTCATGAAGAGCAGAAAGATTTGCATCGAGCGCCCGCTGGTTAGGAAGAAAATCTACGTAGCTGAGTTTTGTGTGGTCATACATGTAATCCGTTGGAAAAGGCGTAACACGTAGAGAGAACTTCTCAAACGAACTTACCGCCCTTTTCATATGAACGGCAGAAGTCACGAGAATTACACTGCTCCAGTTGAACTGACTGCAGATATCTGCCGTATAATTCGCATTTTCCCAGGTTGTCTGAGCTCTAGGCTCGACAATCACCCTGGCAGATGCGACACCTCGATCAAGAAGCCAATCCCTCATTAGCTCGGCAACAGTAGACGTTGATCGACCGGGCATGAATGATCCTGTCACAATTATCGGCAACTTTGTCTGAAGATGTAGAGTATATGCCTTCGATAACCGCGCTACGGTGTGATTGTCGAGCACCTGACCTTCAGGAGAAATGACTATCCCACTGCTTAGTACCACTATTGCCTGACCGTTCACGGCACGAGGAGCAGTGTATGCCCTCTCTAAAGGCTGAAGATAAAGGTAAGTACCAAGACCAGTTGAAAGTAGATACGCAAAGGAACACAGAACAATAACAACAATTCCTATTACCTTTGTCCGTCTTTCTTCGCCCTTTCTGATCAAGATAACTGCAATTATTAGAAAGATGAGTATGAAAAGTCCTGGCGGTGTCAATATTGCCGAAGCGAATTTTTCAAGATACAGCAATGCCGTCACCTTCTTTCGCTCTTTCCTCCAAGTGCAGCCATTATACCTTGAAGATTGTCAGTTATTATTATGTCGGCTTCACCCTTGATCTTCAAAAGTAGTCCAGGATCGTTTAGAGTCCAAAGCGCAACTTTTATTCCTCTGCTTCTGACAAAGTCGATGAGACTCACTCCCAGCTCAAAACCAATCTCATCAAACAGCTGAACCGGAAGATTAAATGAAAATGGTTTGTACTCCATGAGTTCTTCAAAATACTTGGCAGGATTCTTTCCCCTTGCTTCTTCACCGATAAGAAGCCCAATATTCGCCTGAATATCACATTCCTTAACTCTTCGCATACAATCGTGATGGAAGGAAGAGAAGAGAGTTCTTTCCATCGCATTGAAGCTTTTCACCAACGGAACAACTACATCAGCGGCCCGGGGATCCTTGATCTCAACATTTATATAGGCCGTTTCGGGAAGCTCAAGATAAACTTCTTCGAGCGTGGTAAGGCCTTCTGGATTGACGAGATTCATCTTCTTCAAGTTCTTGAAAGTCGTCTCTCCGACTACAACGTCTGCCCCGAATGTTCTCTTCAGATCGGGATCGTGATTCACTACAAGCACCCCATCGCTGGTAATTTGAACATCAAGTTCTACACCATCTGCTCCAATCTCAACTGCCTTGATTAAAGAAAGGAGGGAATTTTCCCCATCCCCTATACCCATGCCCCTGTGTCCTAGAATTATAGGTCTGGAATCCATAAGAACCTCCGTTTCCTGCAAATGACTTTCATCAATGCAAATCAACTTGACTTACATCTGAAACCCCGTTTCTCGCTCCTCAATTCCGGCAACTGCACATATTCACAATTATAGCAGCATACTTTGCCTGTTCATGAGTATACGTGAATATGCTGATTTTCTTCAGGAGAAGAAAAGGAATTATACTTGTAATAGACATTATATGGAGGCGATACCTTGGAGAGAATTACTGAGCATCCATTGCTTTCGTTTGAGCGCAGCGAGAAGATCACTTTCTTTTTCGAAGGGAGAGAGCTTTTGGCGTATTTGGGTGAGTCCATTGCGGCTGCTCTACATGCAAATGGTATAAGAAATCTGCGATACAGCCCCAAGAAAAACCGCCCTCAAGGGCTTTTCTGCGCAATAGGAAAGTGTTCTTCCTGCTTAATGGAAGTAGATGGAAAACCAAATGTTCGCACTTGCATAACTCCGGTGAGACCCGGAATGAAAGTTAGAAGGCAGTCAGGCAAGGGTGAGATCATTGAATAATCTCGATCTTCTTGTTGTAGGCGGTGGACCGGCCGGATTGTCTGGCGCATTAGAAGCAGCGAGAAGCGGTCTGTCGGTACTGCTGGTAGATGAAGCGGTTTCCACTGGAGGACAGCTCATCAAGCAGACACACAAGTTCTTTGGCAATGAGGGTTTCTTTGCGTCAGTTAGGGGATATGAGATAGCCGATAGATTGAACGAAGAGCTGAACTCATTCGAGAATGCCAGAATACTGACGGAGCACTCTGTCATCGCAATCTATCCCGACGGTGTCCCAGTAGTAGATATGAAAAGGGACACGACTGAAGTGTTAATGCCTAAGAAGATACTTCTAGCATCGGGCGCATCAGAGAAATTCCTGCAGTTCGAGAACAATGATCTACCAGGTGTATACGGAGCCGGTGCCGTCCAGACTCTCATGAACCAGTTCGGTATTCTTCCCGGCACGAATGTTCTGATGATCGGGTCGGGAAATATCGGCCTTATTGTCTCTTACCAGCTTATGCAGGCCGGTGCAGAGGTAAAAGCAATAATCGAGGCTTCTGACAAAATCGGGGGCTATCAGGTGCATGCCGACAAAGTGAAACGACTGGGTATCCCAGTAAATCTAAGGCACACAATCTCAAGAGCCATCGGAAAGGATTCAGTCAAAGGAGCTGTGGTTTCTGAGCTTGACGAGAGATGGAGACCGATTCCGGGAACAGAAAGAGAGTTCGTGGTCGATACCATATGCATCGCAGTGGGATTATCCCCATCGATAGAACTAGCTGCCCAAGCTGGTTGCGTGATTGAATACATACAGGAGTTAGGAGGTTATGTCCCTCTGAGAAATGATGACATGAGAACCTCAATACCCGACCTGTTCGTGGCTGGTGATGTTTCGGGAATAGAAGAGGCAACAACGGCAATGATAGAAGGAAGAATTGCTGGACTTACAATCGTTGAAGACTTAACTGGCAGATGTGATCAGGAACGGCTGAACTACTTGAAGGAAACATTAAGGAAGTTCCGCAGTGGTCCTTCTTCATCAAAGACGAGGTCCGGTATAAGAAAACTCGGAGGGAAAGTTGAGGAGGCTTCTTTCAGTGAAAGAATTGAATGTGACTTCGATAGCTACAAAGGAAAGTTGCGACCCATAATCGAGTGCTTTGAGCCGATCCCCTGTAATCCTTGCGAAACGAGTTGTCCGGTTGGAGCGATAAGAGTTGGAGAGAACATCAACTCTATTCCCACAATAGACTATTCCAGGTGTACTGGTTGTAGCATTTGCGCCACTAAGTGCCCAGGTCTTGCGATTTTTATGTTCAGAGAGAACAAAGACGGAACCTCATCGATCGGTATCCCCTACGAGTTTCTTCCCCTGCCCGTAAAGGGTCAGTATGTAAGTGCATTGGGAAGGAATGGGGAAGTGATATGTACGGCAGAGGTGGAAAGAGTAGCAAGGTCTCCAAACAAAACAAATCTTGTCTACATCATTGTTCCTTCGGAAGTTGCACAAGGAGTTAGAAACATTTTCGTGCCTTCACAAGAGGCAGAAACCATTGTATGCCGTTGTGAAGAAGTCACAGTAGATCAGATAAGAAAAGCGATAAAAGATGGGTATAAGGATTTCGAAGAACTGCGCAGGTACTTGAGAATAAGTATGGGACCCTGCGGAGGTAGGACGTGCAGACTAAATACTTTGATGATTCTGTCAAGGGAGACGGGAGTGCCTGTTGAAGAGCTTGCTCCAGGGATATTCAGACCACCTTCTATGCCTGTAAGCTTCAAAGCAATAGCTGAAACTGGGGTTGATGATAGTGAAGAGTAGGTACAAAGTTGTTGTTATCGGCGGAGGTGTAATCGGAACTGCAGTTGCCTTCTATCTTGCAAAAAATGGTGTGAGCGATGTTGTTGTTCTTGAAAAAGACTATCTTTCTTCAGGTTCTACTGGTCGGTGTGGCGGAGGCATAAGACAGCAATGGTCTGAGAGAATGAATGTGAGACTGGCAATGCGGAGTGTTGAGCATTTTAAGAGATTCGAAAGCGAAGTGGGGTTCGATATCGAATACTTTCAGGGAGGTTATCTTCTTCTGGCCTACACAGAAGAAGAGGTTTTGCTTTTCGAAAGAAACACCAAGATGCAACAGGAAGAGAATCTTGATGTTGAGCTCCTGTCAAAAAACGAAGCATCTTCGAAGTTCTCGTTTATCGACATGTCAGGTGTTAGAGCCGCCGCTTACTGTTCAAGTGATGGTCACGCAAATCCTCACCTGACAACGTTTGCATATGCTAGGGCCGCTGAGAGAATGGGGGTTGAGATCTTAACTCATACATCTGCAGAAAATATCATTACCGAAGATGGAAGAATTGTGGCTGTGCAAACAAGCAAAGGTAAGATCGAAACAGAAGTTGTCGTTAACGCTGCCGGCGGATACTCCCATGAGGTGGGGGCGATGGCTGGAGTTGAGCTTCCTACTGAGTCCTATAGACACCAGATCTTCGTAACGGAGCCTCTAGAGCATATTATGGATCCGCTGGTCATAAGTTTCGAGAATAACTTCTACATAAGACAGACAAAGGCGGGAAACTTCATCATGGGGCAGGGTGACAAGGACGAACTCCCTGGACATAATGTTACCCCAACTTGGAAGTTCCTAAGAGAAATGACCGAGAAGATGCCTAAATTCTTTCCATTCCTACGCGACGTTAGAGTATTGAGACACTGGGCAGGTCTCTATAACATGTCTCCCGATGCTCAACCCATCATCGATCGCGCCGTCGATATTGATAACTTCTACTATGCAATTGGGTTCTCCGGTCACGGATTCATGTTAGCACCGGCTGTTGGAGAGGCTGTCGCCGAATGGATAGTACATGGAGAACCGAGAAGCGTTGACATTTCAAACCTGAGCCTAAATAGATTCCAGGAAGGCTTTACAATAGAAAAAAACGTAGTATAGGAGGTTACGAAGATGTTTGAAGCGACAGATTTCCAGATAATCCCGCCTTTTGCAAACGAGCCTTATATCAATCCCGACGATCCCGACGTAAGATCCTTAATGAATCATGCTTTTGAGAAGATCCGATCTCAAGGTAAGGATTATGATCTGTTCATCGGAGGCAAATACTATTCGACCGACAAGAAAATCATCTCAACAAATCCAGCAAATCCAAATGAAGTCGTCGGGAGGGTTTCAAAAGCCAACAAGGACTTTGTGGACAAGGCAATGGAAACCGCTTATCAAGCATTCAAAACATGGAGCAGGCTGCCGGCTTCAGAAAGGGTCAAGCCTTTCCTAAGAGCTGCACGCATTATGAGGGAAAGACGGTTCGAACTTGATGCAACTATGATTCTCGAAGTTGGTAAGAGTTGGATAGAAGCAGACGCCGATCTTGCAGAAGCGATAGACTTTCTTGAATTCTACTCTAGAGAAGCCCTCAGATACGCGAGTCCTCAGCCACTTGTTCAGATTCCAGGCGAACTAAATGAACTGATATATATCCCGTTAGGAGTTGGGGCAATCATTCCTCCCTGGAATTTCCCTGGGGCGATTATGGCTGGTATGACAACAGCGGCCGCAGTTTCGGGAAACTGTGTACTACTGAAACCCGCATCGGACTCACCGGTGATAGCTGCTAAATTTGTTGAAATACTTAAGGAAGCGGGACTTCCAGATGGGGTAGTCAACTTTGTGCCAGGTTCGGGAAGTGAAATCGGCGATTATCTGGTAGAGCATCCGCTTACAAGGTTCATCTCGTTCACGGGTTCGAAAGAAGTTGGATTGAGAATTAACGAACTGGCGGCAAAGCATAACAATGGGCAGATATGGGTGAAGAGAGTGGTTCTGGAAATGGGAGGCAAAGACTGTGTGGTCATTGATGAAACGGCCGATATTTGTGCAGCTTCATCTGGAGCTGTAGCTAGTGCGTTTGGCTTTCAAGGGCAGAAATGTTCCGCCGGATCAAGGATTATCGTGGTCGAGGATGTCTATGACGAGATAGTTCGATTAGTGAAGGAGAAAACCGAGGCTCTAACCGTCGGAGATACAACTGATCCTAGCAACTACATCGGCCCCGTCATCAACGAAGGCGCAGTGGCCAAGATTCTGAGCTACATTGATGTTGGGAAGAGAGAAGGCAAATTGATAACCGGAGGTAACTCTCTCCAAAGAGAAGGATATTTCATAGAGCCTACAGTGTTTGCCGACGTGTCGCCTGATGCAGTGATTGCACAAGAAGAGATCTTCGGACCGGTAACAGCGATTATCAGAGCACACGATTTTGATCACGCAATCGAGATTGCCAACGGTACGGAGTACGGACTAACCGGGGCGCTTTACAGCAAGGATAGGAAGAGAATCGAGAGAGCTAAGGCAGAGATTCACGTTGGAAATCTATACTTTAACAGGAAGTGTACTGGAGCACTTGTAGGCGTTCAACCGTTCGGTGGATTCAATATGTCTGGTACAGATTCCAAAGCAGGTGGAAGAGATTATTTGCTGCTTTTCCTCCAGGGAAAATCGATTAGCGAAAAAATCCTCTAGTATGCAAGAAGGCCCTTTGCGGGCCCTTCTTGCATTATCAATTTCGCTCCACAACTCTCTTGACCCAAACTGTTCCGCTGAGATGGATGGTTGCTGTTGAAGTTGAAGTGGCGGCATATTTGTAGATTGCCACCCAATGGATATCTTATGCCATCCCACCAGTGATAATCTCGAGAAGTATTTCCAGAGCCTTGGAATCTCTCGATTCAATTTCGAAATAGTTTTCTCCCGGATTAATCACATTAAATAGCCTGTGATCTGCTATGACAGACGGGTTGTCTAAAAACCTCGGCAGATCTTTGTTTTCTTGGCTCTCTGAACACGTAAAAGTCGATGTTTATTGAGTCTTGTGGGTGAGGGTTTTGGAGAGCCCATTCAACTCGCGCCATGACTTCAAGACCAACAACTGCGAAATTGTCAGGAAGATCCAACTGCGTCTGCTTTCTGGCCTCGCAAACCCTTGGAGCTTATTCCATTCTCTTGTGCAATCTCTTCAAGTGTCTTGTCTGTCTCTGCAAACTCCTTAGCTAATCTAAGTTTGAACTCAGGATCATAACTCTTGCCTCTCGGATGCTTCATCCATATTCACCCCTTCTTAGTCTACTATTCCTAACTTACTTGTCCAATTCCCCTGGGGGGTGAATACGCAAATGATCTCGTCCAACTAAGGAACTGTCTCGGTTCCGAAGGCAAAGCTCGAAAACGCAACGGAACTCCCGCGAAGTTCAAAATCAATGGCTTCTTTTATCCCTTCAACGATCGGAATAGATACTGGAAACAAGTACAAGCATGAACTCGCGAACATGATCACGAAAGATCAAGAGAGTAACAAGAATGCTTTCTTCAGTATTTATAACGCCTCCCTTCTCATTTTCCATTTATTGAGACTAGAATCTTAATCGATTATCGCCATTACTTCTTTCACAACATCGTCGGTCAATCTTTCCTTCAAATCTAGGGCTTTGAGGTTTTCTCTAAGCTGTTCAACCCTACTAACTCCAAGGATAATTGAACTAACGTTTTCATTCTTGAGGATCCAGGCAAGTGCCAGCTGAGCGAGTCCCGTCCCGAGCTTCTCTGCGACATCTGCCAGTTTGGCAACCTTTCTTAGATTTTCTTCAGAGAATATTCTGTTCTCTTCAAGGTGCTTTTTCAAACCGGGGAACTTGGCTAACCTACTGTTTTCCGGAATACCACTGTTGTACTTCCCCGTAAGAAGACCACTGGCAAGAGGGCTCCAAACAGTAAGACCAAGACCGTACTGTTTGTAGATAGACTGATACTCCGATTCAACCCTTTCTCTCACAAACATGTTGTACTGCGGCTGCTCAACAACAGGAGGAATGGCATTCAACTTCTCGGCAGCTTTGTGGGCTTCTTCCAGCTCTTTAGAACTCCATTCAGATGTCCCCCAGTAGAAGGCAAGACCGTTTCTGACAATGTAATCCATTCCAAGGACTACTTCCTCCATCGGAGTCTCGGGATCCGGTCTGTGAGCATATAGTATATCAACATAATTAAGCTGGAGTCGTTTGAGAGAATTCCAGGTCCCCTCAAGAAGGTGCTTTCTTGAGAGTCCCTTCTGATTTGGTTTGCTTCCTCCCCAGAAGATCTTCGTGGAAACGACAACTTCCTCTCTTTTGAACTCCTTCAGGATCTCGCCCATCATTGATTCGGCCATACCGCTGGCGTATGCCTCAGCGGTATCAAAGAAGTTAATTCCCGCTTTATATGCCTCTCTCATGGTTTCTCTTGCGTTATCGATATCTAGTTGCGCTCCAAAAGTAAGCCATGATCCGAGACTCAGCTCACTAATAAGAAGACCACTTCTTCCAACTTTGCGATATTCCATAACTTGTCGAACCTCCTTCTCAATGCCGATATAGATTGTTTTAATTATATCATTGTATTCTTTGAAACAGATCATGTGAAGGGGGAAACGACAATCGGTTAGCAAAAAGCTTTTGAGAACACGAGAGCGTGGTTTGATGTCAAAAAGCAGGACGATAAGGGCCGGAGCAAGGTTTGTTTTGCAGCCAGAACGGCCAGTCAAACTGCGTATGGTAAGCCTCTGGTTGCCCGTCCACCGCTTCTTTCATGCACTCGGCAAATCCCTGATCTCATCAACAGTATCTGGACTTCGATTTCTACATATGAATAGGATCAACGTTTGGCGACTTTTTATCATCGACAGAAAGAGTATTGGAGTGAACCCGTTACACACAACTCAGTTGTTGAATGGATTTTCTTTCTTCTCTGATAAACTTGGAGTGAGATAAGAAGAGGAGGTGTTGCATATGTTGGAGAGAACGGATGGGGTATCCGGCATAGAAGGTATCACTTATCAAACTTTGAGCGGTCTCAGCTATTGGGCTGGATTTGTCGGTATATGGACTATAGTAGGTGCCGTTCTTGGGATTATTGGGTCTATCGTAGGTATGGTGGCAAACCCCTTCTCGATTTTCGGTGCTATAAGCGCAGTAGTTGCTTTGATTATGGGGCTGAAACTTAGGAGTTCGAAGAAGGAATTAGACTCGTTTGTCCAATCAAAGGCGTCAATCAACTTGGAAATTGCGCTTGACAGCCTTAGACATTACTTCAGAATTCAGGGAATACTAATAATCCTAGCCCTTGTATTCATAGTTATAACAATAGTTTCCATGGCTGCTATGGGTAGTCTAATGGCAAATTACATGAATAGCTTCTGAAATAGCCAAACTTTGGAGGTGACTAGTTGTTCGTTCTGAATATAGTACTTTTCGCAATAATAGCTATACTCGTTCTCCTTTTCTTCCAGTCGAGAAAGAAGACGAGTTTCAAATCGGAATCGATAATCCATAAGGTAGAGAGAATCTCTGAGTTGAGCACTGCCAAGATGACTACCTTGCTGATTTTCGAACCCGAGAGAGGAAGTCTCGTTCCAGGAACGGTCCAACGATTCATCTTCATCGTTCCATTCCAGGTACGTGGTTATCTCGATCTGAGGAGATTAAGGGAAGATTCCATAGAGGTCCATGAAGGTGAAGCAAGAAGAATAAAACTCACCCTTCCTGCTCCCAAACTCGAAGTGACGATACCTCAGAGTAAGATTCCAGACATCAAAGTAATCAATCAAAGCGGAGTACTCGTAAGAATCTTTGGTAACAGGGATATGCTTAAGACATTTCAGTCATACAGTAAGGAGATTGAGAAACAGGCACTTCAGAGTGCATATGAGATGGGGGTTGAAGAGACTTCAAAAGAAAGCGCGAGAAACTTCTTTCATGGGCTCTTTCTTGGAATGGGATTCGATGAGGTAGTTGTTCTTTTTGAGCAAGATCAGGTGCCTGACGCACAACCTTCATCTGAAACGATCAGAAGTGAAAGAAAAGGTTGAGCTTACAGAAGCTGACGTCCACGAAATGAAAACATTTAGGTCAATCAATACAACGAACTCAGGTTTCGATTAGATAGAAAGGGGGATGTTTATGAAGAGATGGATGGTCTACGTTCTAGTTGTTGCTGGTGTGGCTGCAATAATACTTATTATTACGCTTCCCGGAGTCCTAAACAAGGAGCCGCAGATAGAATTACCTGTGCAGGTGGTCAACCAGGGTGAAAAGCTCTCTGTGAATCTGAAGCAATTTGTCAGTGATGAAAAAGTTGACGAGGTTGCTCTTGAACTGATAGATGGGCCCGGTGTTTTGTCTGGCTTTTCTTACACTTTTGAACCAGGGTTTTCGTACGCTGGGGAGATCGCTGTCAGGATTCGCGCAACGGATGAACAAGGAAAGAGCTCTGAAGATGAAATGCTTGTTAATGTGATAAGGGTGAATCGACCTCCCGAAATCGATACATCTCCTGTTGTAGTGAATGAAGGAGAGACGCTTTCTATAGACCTGAATTCAATTGCCGTTGATCCAGATGGAGACAACCTGGAATTCTCGGTTGAGGGGCCGGGCGAGCTGGAAGGAAGTATCTACACCTATTCCCCAGGCTACAACGATGCCGGTAATGGCGTCTTGAGAGTAATTGCCAGAGATACTCACGGTAATGAGACAGCTCGCGACATTCCACTCGAAATCATTGATGTCAATGCTCCACCAGTAGTAATGCAAATCAAGAATCAAGTAGTCAACGAGGGAGAACGTATATCGGTGGATATTGCCTCTGCTGTCGTCGACGTAGATGGAGATGAAATCTTCTTCAGTATAGAACAAGGTCCTGGACTACTTGAAGATGGTTTATTCGTATATGAGCCTTCTTTTGCAGATGCTGGAACGAAGAGCGTGATTATCAGGGTAGAAGACAGTTACGGGAACGAAGCCTTTTCAAGCTTCGAGGTCGAAGTCAAAGACTTTAACCGTCCCCCAAAGCTTCTCTTAAGTGACATCGTCTTGAACGAGGGCGATACAGTGGAAATTGACTTCGTCGAAAGGGTTATCGATCCCGATGGAGACGAGGTAAGCTTTGCTATCGAAGGACCGGGAGAAATTGTCGATGGCAAGTACAAGTACACTCCTCGTTTCGGCGAAGCTGGCGAGGAATCTGTTACAGTATTCCTGGAAGACGAGAAGGGTGGAACAAGTACTGCAGCTTTTAGAATAAGAGTGAACGAAGTCAACAGACCGCCAACAGTATCTATACCAGATTGGGGAGTTAAAGAGGGTGAGACCTTAAGGATATATCTCAGGGCTTTCGTTTTCGACCCCGATGGAGATGATTTGGATTTCGAAATCGTTGAAGGACCCGGCGCGATCGAAGATGGTCACTATCTTTACTCTCCCGATTTCGACTCAGAAGGCACTCATGAAGTCAAATTGCTTGCCAGAGACAGCAAGGGACTCGAAAGCATCGGCACATTTACCGTGGACGTTGAGAACGTGAACAGAGCCCCTGTCAAGGTCATCCCTTCGCTGAATACAACGATTATGGAGACATTCACCCTTAACCTGGACCTGAGCAGTCTCTTTTTCGATCCCGATGGAGATGATCTTGAGTTTGAGATGGAAGGTTATGGAAGAATAGAGGAGTCCAGTTATGTATTCTCTCCCGGCTACAACGACCAGGGGCAGAAACTCGCCACTGTCACTGCATACGACAGCCTCGGTTTGTCGGATAGCCTTCTTATTAGAATAGACGTGAGAGACAAGAACAGACCAGCAGATCTATTCATACCAGACGGCATCGCGGAGGTAGGAAGCGAGTATTCTTTATACCTTAGAGAGTTCGCGAGCGATCCAGATGGCGATAATCTTGAATTCAGACTTTTGTCGGGACCTGGCGAAGTAGTTGAAGGGAGGTATTCATTCATTCCCACCAGAAAAGATATCGGAAAGAATGAGGTCCTCCTGGAAGTCATGGACGAAAAGGGAATGAAAACAGAGAATCGATTCACAGTTATGGTTGAAACCTCAGAAAAGGTAACGATAATCTCATATGCACTTCGCTCAGTTGATAGTGATTTGGTAAGAATCGTTGCTGGTCAGCACGAGATTCTGTCTCGGGAAAGACAGTCAGTAATTCAAACAGACTGGATCTTCGACTTCAATGAGATTCACTTCTTCGCGGTCAACGAATCGGGAGATACTTTAATCGGTACTGCGGTATTTGATGATGTTGATTCTCAACTCAACAGAAAGATATACTCTCCTGCAGGCGATTACATGGGAAATATCATTCTAGTGACCGAATAGAACTCCCGATATTTCACCAATACTAGCCCCTCTTTCCGGAGGGGCTTTTCACTTCTCTCTATACCCCCTAGGTGTATGGTCTTGTAAAGCTCATTTGAAGATCCATAACAAGATCATGCGTCGATCTAAGCGAGGCAGAGTAGTTCATGTGTTATAATTTATCGTTATTTGTGCACAGACTCATGTTTCTTGAGTGCGAAGCTGGCTTACTCGTATGATTAATATCATTGATTCTTCGTGTTCCTCTAGGATAAGTGTAGCTTCATGGTTAACGTTGAGTAGTCCAGTTGTCCGGGAATCTGGTTTTTTGTGATCCTTCTCGATTCAGAAGAGAAGTGTTCTAGTGTAACTAAATCCAAATGTAAGGAGTGGTGAATTTGCATAGTCCTAAATACCTCACAAGTGTTGACAAAATCGAGGGCCTTTGTGAAGAACGGATAAGAGAAATAAGAAGGGTTACGGAAGTCTATCCCTTTAGGGCCAACGACTATTATCTGGGACTTATTGACTGGAATAATCCTCACGACCCAATAAAGAGGATAATCGTTCCCGATCTTGAAGAACTCGACGAGTGGGGGGATTTGGATGCTTCTCAGGAGCACAAGTATGCTGTAGCCCCTGGAACGGAACACAAGTACACAGATACTGCTTTGCTCCTTGTTTCGAAGGTCTGTGGAAGCTTTTGCAGGTTCTGCTTTAGAAAGAGACTCTTTTCGACAGACAACAAAGAGGTAGTGAATGACGTCAGGCCAGGAATAGAGTATATTAGGAAACACAGAGAGATTACAAATGTTCTTCTCACAGGAGGAGACTCACTAATACTATCCACAGAAAAACTCGGTGACATTGTGAGACAGCTAAGAGAAATAGATCACGTGGGCATAATAAGGTTCGGGAGTAAAATGGTTGCATTCAATCCTTATAGGATAATAAACGATCCCGATCTGCCAGAAATGATCAGTAAGTACAGTACTCCACAGAAGAGAATCTATATAATGGCCCACTTTAACCACCCGAGAGAACTGACAGATCAAGCGGTAAAGGGCCTAAACATTTTGAGGGATGCCGGAGCGGTAATATGCAACCAAACACCTATGATAAGAGGAGTGAACGACAGCGTTGAGGTCATGACAGATCTATTCAAGAAGCTCTCGTTCATTGGGATTCCCCCTTATTATGTATTCCAGTGCAGACCTACAAAAGGCAATCACACCTACGCAGTCCCTGCCGAAAGAGGTTACGAAATCTTCAAGAAGTCGATAGACGGTGTCTCGGGCCTTGCCAAGAGAGCTCGATTTGTTATGTCTCATGCAACGGGAAAGATTGAATATGTAGGTCTTGATGAAAACAAAATATATATGAAGTACCATAGAGCCGCAGATCCCAGAAGATACGATCTCTTTATGGCTTTCGATAGAAATCCTGATGCCTATTGGCTGGAAGACTACGTAGATCCAGATACTCTTGTTTAAGAAGGACGGCACACACCGTCCTTCATATCCACTCTGTTCTGGCTAGCGTCAGAAGCTTTTCACGCTTGCTGATTCTATGAAGGCCCTCAACGAAACTACTTTTATTTTGAAATACCCCGTCCACAAGAACCTCATCCTCTTTTCTAGATTCATGCCGGTACTCAATAGTAAGTCTTCGAAGTGTCTTGCCATCAAATTCTTCCGGAATCGCTTCCATAAGCCATTTGACATACGATACGTTATTCGAATGACCATTAGTGTCTAGATCTGACTTTCGAACTCTCAGAGTAGTCATTTCTCCCTTTGACTCAAACACAGAGATCTTAGGGAAAGAAAGTGGTCGGTGAAAACCCTCGTCAATACCATATCTTCTGTAGAGCTCTTCTCCAATTCGAACAGGTCTTCGTCGATTCTGATCGATCAAGATCCACTGCGAATTTGCCTCAACAATACGTAGCCCTGAATTGTCGAATATCTCGAAACGCCTATAAGCATAGAACCTGTCCATTGAATGCGGGGTAGTCCTGACAACCACGCTCTCCATGAAATCTGGATACCTGCTAACTGCAATATCCCAACGAAGCAGAAGCCAGGCATATTCGCCCTTACTCATAACCTCCACGCCGTGACCGATCTCAACTGTCTGAAGAGTGACTATGTCGTTAAAATAATCCATAATAGCAGAAATTGAGGCCTTCCAATCGTTCTTCAGCTCGTAGTATCTCACTTTGTAAACCTCTTCGGTTACTATTGGTTTCAAGTTCTACCTCCATAGATTTGTCTTTTTCTCTCATAATGCTATGCTCTACTCATGAGTAGACGCTATTGATTGTCGCAGGTTCAGGTGGTGGTATGAATATGATAGCATTCTGCGGGATCGACTGCACTAAGTGCGACACATACAGAGCCACTCTAGCCAACGATGATTCAATGAGAAGGGAAACGGCAAGTAGATGGTCAAAAGATTTCGGATTCGACCTCAACTTCATGGATATCAACTGCAGCGGTTGCCACGGTGATGTGCATTTCAGACTGTGCGAAGGTTGCCCTTCAAGATCTGTTGTGAAAAAAGGGCTATTTCAAATTGTGGAGAATCCGATCGCTACCCTTGCGAGACACTTGATAGGTTTCTAAGAACCCTACCCGGCGCAAGAAGAAGGCTAGATAAGGTACACAGAGAACATTTCGAGAACAGTGAAGAGCAGGCAAGATATGAAGGCTTTGCCGGAACCGCGATTTTTCTTTTTCTCGAGAATATCTTTCTTCTAGCGTAACATCTATCTACTGCATTTTGCAGTGTCATTTCTATAAGCACCTATATAGTGTAGCTACAGCCATTGATTTCAGACAGCGCTAGGTTAATATCTCGATCAGGTATTAAGCAATAAGTAATTCATCCTGCATAATGTTGCCCCATTAACACAAAGTGATATTAACAAAAACAAATTAGAATAATTATAGTTTATAACCCCCCTATCCCCCTTAGATAGGAACCCCATATAGTCCGGATCATCAGATCCGGCTTTTTTTCAATATCGTGATTTTGGTTTATAATTGTTTTCATAACAAACCTTTGGAGGTGCTGTCGTGAAGCTGATCGATATTAGAAGTGATACAGTTACAGTTCCAGGAGAGGAAATGCGCCGGATGATGGCCAACGCCGAAGTAGGAGACGATGTTTACGGAGACGACCCGACAGTAAACAAGCTTGAAGAGATAGCAGCAAGTATTCTCAAAAAGGAGGCCTCTCTCTTTGTACCCTCCGGAACTTTTGGAAATCAGCTCTCAATTCTTACTCACACGCTCAGGGGTGATGAAGTAATAATCCCGGCCTCAAATCATATAATAGTTCACGAAGCAGGTGCTTCTGCGGTCATAGCGGGCGTTCAAATGAGAACCCTTGATTGTGACGATGGGATGCCCTCTGTGGAGAGAATAAGGAAAGCGATCAGATCAGAAGACCTTCATTATCCTAGAACCGGCCTCATTTGCCTTGAAAACGCGCACTCAAGCGGTATAACACTCCCTCTAAAGTATATGAGTGAAGTCTACGAATTGGCAAGAGCGAGAAATGTCCCCCTCCATCTAGACGGAGCGAGGATTTTCAACGCTGCAATCGCCTCAGGGGTTAGCCCGGCAGAAATCGCCGCAAATTCCGATTCGGTAATGTTCTGCCTATCGAAAGGACTTGGGGCGCCGATTGGTTCAATGCTAGCCGGGACCAAGGAGTTCATTGCCAAAGCAAGAAAGGGAAGAAAGATTATGGGAGGAGCGATGCGCCAGGTCGGAATCATCGCGGCAGCAGGAATATATGCTCTAGAAGGGATGACAGATCGTCTTTCAATCGACCATTGTAATGCGAAGTATCTCGCCGAAGGCCTTTCGAAGATCCCAAATGTGGATGTCTTCAATGAAAGGCTGGATATAAACATGGTCTTCTTCAGAATCACGAAGAAAGTCAGTTCACAACCTATAGTAGCAACACTGCTGGATAAAGGTATTAAGATAAATCCCCCAGAAGGTGGAGAGTGGCGCTTTGTGACGAATCTGAATGTCTCGCGCGATGATATCGACAGAGTCCTGACAGAATTCGAATCTGCTCTCAATACTGCCTTAGCAAACTAGGCAAATCCTCCAAACTTTCGATTCTGGGTGCGTAATCAAAATAAGACTTTGAGCGATCAATAAGTATACCCTTAATTCCAGCTCCGGCGGCTCCAAGCATGTCGACCTGTATGCTGTCGCCAACGAACAAAACCTCGTTCCGGGCAAGTTTCAACATTAGAAGAACCTCGTTGAAAATCACTTCTGAAGGCTTATATGATCTTGCCGTTTCGGAAGTCAATAGCACATGATGAGGGATTCTATTTCTCTCAACCACTTTTCTGACAAAGACGTCATCGGCATTCGTCAGAATTGCAACTTTATAGTCCTTGCAGATCCTCTTCAAGACCCTTGAATCGGGATAAACCGGCAGTTCTGAAAAAGAATCATACATGTAATTACAGTATGATTCCATATCTCCCGGCAACTTGTACTTGTCGATGAGATCCGCTATAAGGAGATAGTAGTAGTATCTCTCAGGTTGAAACGGCATCTTATGACAGTCATTGAAGTACCTTCTGTATAGACTGACAAAGTCTCTTTCTATCTCTTCCGATTGAACTTCAACGTCTTCTGCCATTTTCGAGCAAATTGGTCTGAAAAGCCTTCTATTACTTACAATAGTGCCGAACAGATCGAAAATGATCCCTCTAATCATACGCTCTCCATTGCTCTCTTCTGGATTTAGTCTATTCAATTCTGTATAATACTAATGCAATTCTATCATCTTCAAATACGGTTCTGCGAAGATGGCAGGCTTCATCCGAGCTACCGGAGGTGGCAGACATGTCTAGAGAAATGAGAATTATCTGGCTTCACAACCGCCTGTCAACCAACGACAAAGCCTCCATGAAAGAGTATACTCAGAAGTTCGGAATCTCAAGCCGGCAGGCATTAAGGGACTTCAGATACTTGAGAATAAACCTGGGAGCACCACTCAAGTACTCTAGAAAAAGAGGGAAATACTTCTACTCTGAGTCTTACCGCCTTCCTTCTCTCTTCGAAGACAGCATGAAATCACAGATGATAGCTGAGGATCGGGTGAGCTTCACTTTACTGAAAGCAGTCGAGCGGAAGAAAGCGGTGAGGCTAGTTCTTAGAGGGGGAAGTGAATTCTTATTCCATCCTGCTTGCTTTGACCAGAGGCACGAGGTATTCTACGGAATACACGAAGATGGACATCTATGTATCATAAGGACCGACACAGTTGAGACAGCAAGAGTCTCCAGCATACACTACGTTGAGGAGCCAATGCTGTGGAACAGAGTGGTTCCCCGCGAGGCTGAATTCAAAGAGGTTACCTTTGAACTTGACAGTAAGCTTCAAACTTATCGCTTCTTCCGATTTGGGGACCTGATAATGTTTATTGCTTCAAATGAAGCGATAAGGATCGTTGCACCGGATGATGTGATTGATAGGCTAAGAGTAGTTACCAATATTCTGGAAAAGGTATTGAGTGATTGATATGAGGATTATGTCATTTCGTCAATTTTGATTGCTGCAACTGCACTTTCAGGAGTCACAATAAATGCTTTTCTCCAAACACACGCTCTTCCTTCAACCCTCCAAGAAGCAAACTCACATGTTGTAGATACACCCTCGCAAGGACTGATAGAGATTGAAACAATTCGATTCGATTCCGTTTTATGACAGGATATTCAGTGGCAGAACCACCTAATGATTATTAGACCGCCCAGCGTGAAATCTAATGTTGCGGTAGTATTCATCGCAGGGAATTTCAAGTATTCTCAGGAAGAACTCTCCCTATTTAGATTGCTGGCACTTCAAAACCGAACATATGTTGCAGTCCTATTTGATATTCCAAACCAACCCCTCTTTGGTGGCCTTAGGGAGGATTGGTTATTGAGTTACTCATTCTCCTAATGCATTGAGACCGGTGACTACAGTTGGCCCGCTCTCTTACCTGTGGTTCAATCGACCATCATTTCCATGAGTCTCCTAGATAACTATGCGAGGGATAACGGAGACACTGTAGACGGCTTCATCTTGACAGGCGGGTCTAAACGGGGATGGACTTGCTGGCTCACCGCTGCCATGGATAAGAGAGTTACAGGAATCGTTCCCATCACGTTTGATAATCTGAATGTCGCTGCAAAATGGAACATCAGCTCGAGTTCTGGGGAAGCTTTAGTCCCTCAATAAGAGAATATGTTGAAAGTGGAATCCTAGATAATTTAGATGATCCGACAAAGAGAGATTTGCTTGAGTACATAGATCCCTTCACCTATCGTTCTGAACTCGATATCCCGAAACTTATTGTTATTGGAACTAACGATCCCTACTGGCCAATAGACGCTTCAAGGTTGTACAAAGACAAACTATCAGGCTATTCTTCCATGGTTTACGCTGCGAACGCAGGACATGAATACGAAGTCTTTACGGTAACCCAAGCAATCAGTTCGATGATCCATAATCTCAATGCGGGAGAGATTCTCCCTTCATTGAGCATTTCAGAAGAACGATCCGGGAGTTCCACAAAGTTCATCCCGACAGTCGAGAGAGGGGACTCAGAGCTGAAGGAACTAAGAATCTTCACATCTTCTTCTCCTGAAGGCGACTTCAAAAGATCAGAGTTTGACTTCAAGGTTATCGAAGATAACCAGGCAATTGAATTCTCGTTTGAACAACCGACAGTCTATTACGTTGAGGGTGTTTTCACTTTTGGTGGTAAGGGGCTTCTTATTTCAACGCCTGCGAGAGTATTGGGCAAATAACTTGACCAGTGCAGCCAAAAGAAGTATAATCGATTAGATAACCATCTAATCGTTAAGGGGGTTTTTGGTGAGCACCCTTTGCCCAAGTCGAGAAATCCACGTCGACAAAGAGAGATACAGAAAGTCTGCGGAAGAAGTCTCAGGTCTTTCGGAGCTTTTTAGGGTTGTTTCCGATGAGACCAGAACAAAGATCGTCTTCCTCCTTTCAAACGCCGACTTATGCACATGTGATCTTGCAGAAATTCTTGGATTAACATTACCAACAATCTCTCATCATCTCAAGCTACTTAGGTCATTCAGACTCGTAACGAGTAGAAGAGAAGGGAAATCAGTCCTATACTCTTTAGGCGACCATCACGTTATTGATCTGATAAAGATCGCAAAAGAGCACTTTGACGAATTGGTTGAGGTTGAGTCGGATGATGAAGTACAGAATTGAAGGTCTAGATTGCCCTAAATGCGCAGTCAAAATTGAAGACCGGCTTGAACGATCAGGGATTAATGCAAAGATTGATTTCTCTTCTGCAACTGTTGTTATATATGGTGAGAATAATCACTCACTGGACGAGCTGAATGAGATAATAAAGGAACAAGATCCAGAACTCTCACTGCTAGAACACTCCAAGATTGTGAGAGACTTTCCCGTTGTGGAACTGACAAGACTGATTGTTTCAACAGCTCTGCTTCTAATTGCGATCGCTTTGTCCACAATTCTTCACGGAGACAGAGAGTTTCTCGAATATGGTCTGTTTGTGATCGCTTATCTCGTCGCCGGTGGCAATACTTTCTTGAGGGCCCTGAAGAACCTTCTGAGGGGAGACTTTTTCGATGAGAATTTCCTGATGACTGTGGCGACCCTGGGTGCATTTCTGATTCACGAACTGCCAGAGGCAGTGGCAGTAATGATCTTCTACAGTCTTGGCGAGCTTCTGGAATCGCTGGCTTTGCGGAAGTCTAGGAGATCGGTGAAAGAACTCATTGATTTTCGAGCTGATGAAGTTGTTCAAATGGTAGATGGAGTGTTGAAGACAGTACCTGCAAGAGAGATTAGGCCCGGCGACAGATTCATTGTGAGAGTTGGTGACAGGATCCCTATCGATGGAGTAATAGACTCAGGAAGCACTTCACTCGACAAATCGCTTCTTACGGGAGAAAGCGATCCTGTTTTGGTCGGTGAAGGAGACGCTGTTATCGCAGGAACACTCAATAAGTCCGGTGTGATAGAAGTTGTAGCTTCAGCTACTCTTGAGAAGTCATATACAAGCAGAATGCTTGAATTGGTAGAAGAAGGAACTCTGAGAAAGTCGAGCAAGGAGCGTTTCATCACAAGATTCTCAAGAATCTATACTCCGTTTGTAATATTGATTGCAGCATCTGTCGCCATCTTCCCGCCTTTGCTTTTGGGAGGTACGATATCTGAGTGGCTTCACAGAGCGCTAATACTCCTTGTAATCTCATGTCCATGCGCTCTGGTAATATCCGTGCCATTAAGCTACTTCATAGGAATCGGAAAGGCTTCGAGAGAAGGAATACTCTTCAAAGGAAGCAACTATCTTGAGTCTCTAGGAAAAGTAGACTCGATCTTTTTTGACAAGACGGGGACACTTACTAAAGGAAAACCAGAAATCACTAGAATGGAAAAAGTTGGCCAATACAGTGAAAGAGAGTTGCTGGAATATGCAGCTCTTATTGAGAGCTATTCTACTCATCCTATTGCAGATCGTTTCGTTAGGTTGGTCTCTGAGATTCCCAGTTACAAGAGCGTTTCCAACTACTCAGAGATAGCTGGGAAGGGCGTCAAAGCCGAAGTCGACGGCAAGGAAATCAGTGTCGGCAACTATCGCCTCCTAGAGGATCTTGGAATCGAGTACAAGGGAGACAATGGATCCAACAAGCTGTTTATGGTAATAGATAGCAGCATTGAGGGAGTGTTTGAGTTGTCAGATGCTCTTAAGGACGATTCGTCAGAAGCCCTGGCTAGATTGAGAAAACTTGGGATCAAGGAGATAGTGATGCTTACCGGTGACCACTACGATGCCGCGGCCTCTGTGTCCACCAGCCTCGAGCTTGATGGTTTCGTTTTTGGAGCAACCCCCGAGGAAAAAATGAACATTGTGGAATCGGCTTTGAGAAGAGGGAAACATGCAGCTTTCGTTGGCGATGGCATAAACGACGCCCCGGTAATCGCTAGAGCTGACGTTGGGATCGCTATCGGAAATTCTGGAGCAGATGCAACGATAGAGACAGCAGACGTAGTTCTCTCAAGTGACTCCCTCACAAAAGTCGCGAGAGCGATAGAGCTTTCAAGACTGACAAATACCATAGCTATCCAAAACATCGTAATCTCTTTGGGAATAAAAATCCTTTTCATCTGCCTTGGCGCTCTGGGTCTCTTGAACATGTGGGGGGCTGTATTTGCAGATGTCGGAGTAACTCTTGTAGCTGTTATGAACTCTCTAAGACTACTTAGAGAATGAACGAGAAGAACCTTTTCTTTTCGCAATCCGATGTCTGCAGGAAGTCAAAGTTTCAGAACGAAGCAACAACTAGCCGCTAACTCATGATCACTCTGTATTTGTCTCTGGCAGCTTTTTCTATCGAAACCTTCGAGAAGAACTCAAGCGCAGTGATGTATGCATGTGAAAGCACAATCCCAAGATCTATCCAGTGACCCCCTCCAATCACGTTGCCTTTTGTCCAGATGTATAGATCGCCATTCTGAACGTTGAATCTCCAGGGTTGCCTATTCATCGAAGAAGGGGCAAGTCTGCATGATTCCAATATTTGAAGCAACCTCTCATCTTTGGGCAACGGTCCCTCGACAAGAGATTTCAACTCCTTCCTTCTCCCCATTCCGGTAAGGACATCGTTTAAAGTTACCTTCCCTGAATCTTCCTTACCAAGGATAATCCCAGCAGGAGAGCCTTCCTCTCTAATCCCGGCATTCCAGCAACTGCCTAATCCCATCTTGGTCACTTCCAGAACAATGATCTCTCCCTGGAATCCGTATTCCACAAGGCAGTTCGGCTTTTCGGGACACGGTGCAAATATAACACCCGATCCTTTGTTTAGATCTCTAAGGGTCCATTTCAGGTGCAAAGAATGAAGAGTAGGAAGCTCCCTGAAGAAGTTCATTAGCCTTTCCTTCTCCTCAGCAGACAGGTCGTAACTGAGGAACTTCCTCGTTGAATGCCTCATTCTTATTGTCTCAATAATCATGTGCACCTTCGCAAAAACTACTCACCCGAAATCTTCAACCCCTCTACTGCTATCGAGATCGGTCCATAGTAATCTCCGTCCAGTTCTGTCTCTTTCGACAGATAGATTGAATCAAGTTCTCTTAGATTACCGGTTACTGAACCTCCCGACACCGCGATTCTCTCCGAACCATCGAAATACCAGCCTAATCTGATCTCTCCTCCGAAATCACCCGTTGTTTCATCAACGTCAACTGCCGAAAAATTAGTAACCTCCAGATGATCAACTTTTCGCATCTCGTCAATGCTGAGACTGCCACGACCAACCGAGAAGTTCAGAACAGCACCTGTTGGTTCGATTCCCAGGTAGTGGGAATATTTGATGTCACCCCAGTAATCCTTCAAGATCCCATTTTCGATAACCGTCCTCTTCTCAATGAGAAAACCATCATTGTCAACAGGAAGGCTGAAGTATGAACCTTCAAGTTCCGGTACGACTTCAAGCGCTATCTTATCTCCCGATTCTCCTGACTGAACAGAGTCTCCAGGTTCAACTTCGGATATCCTGTCATACTTAAGACGTGCATTTGCCTGTTTCAAATAGTATCTCATTACCTCTTTCGCCGGCTCTCCCGTAAGTACTACCGGTATCCTGTCTAAAGTTGGCGTAGGAACAGCATTAGCCCTTTCACAGACCATCAGAAGTAGCCTGGAAATCCTTTCCCTTATACGTTCAACATCGGGAAGCGCAAGGAGAAACTGATCGTACAGCTCAACTTCCTCTCTGCCAGAAGAACTTACAATGCTTTCGATGTATGTTCTATATTTTGAAAAAGTCACATCGAGACCTTCAGAGTTGAGAATGTGGTACCCGTTTCTCGTCACAAAAATCTCAACAGAATTCAACCATGAATTGGACGGTTTTTCATTGTAAAAGATTGCTCCGATCGCATCTCTTGAAAGATCGTGAAGGTCATGTTCGGCTGTTTCGAATCTCCGTGAAAATCCCGGTGCCATTGGATACCAGGGATTCTTAACGAAACCTGCAGCAAAAAAGGCCTCCTGTATTGACTGGACGATTTCCTCAACCGTTGTTCCCGGGTTTACAGTAACCGTCGAGCTTCCCCTGTATTTCTTTTCGCCCTCTTCAAAATCACGGTAGACAGTTACTTCATACTTCTTTACCTTTTTCGCCCTTCCAAGATCTGCTTTGTTCCCTACAAAGAAATACTCTTCACTCTCAATGTTCTCTTCCCTTATTCTCCATGCATCTACTGAATTTGCTTCAAGGTTCTTTACAATCGTCTCTATCATTATCCCAACCTCGCTTTTGCCTTAATATATGGTCCGCCCGCAGAGACTTTAGCGAACTCCTTGTGACCTTTACCGCAGGCTCCCGTTCCTGAGAGCTTGAAATCTCCAGATACCATGGAAATCGACTTCAGCAATGAAGGTACATATCCTGTCATCATTACTGGAGATACTATGCGACCTGTAAACTGGCCTTTATTGATCTCGCGTCCGTAGGCTATGACACACTGAATCCCCCAGTTTTTGGGATCCTCCATTCCACTGTAATAGTCCTCAAGAAGAAAACCATAATCTATTGATTCGATCATATCTTTTAGATCATCTTTTCCCGGAGAGAAATATGTGTTCGTCATGCGTGCATATGCTTTTCTCTCAAACGATTCCCTCTTACCGTTGCCGGTCGGCTCAGTTCCAAGAACAGATGCAGAAATCAAATCTGAAATTCCCCTCTTGAGAATTCCCTTTTCTATTATCACCGTGTCCTTTGCCAGACTGCCTTCATCATCAAAAGCGTAAGATGAAACCTCTCTTACACCGGCCGCTCCGTCATGCATCGTAACTAACTCAGACGCAACCTGCTTTCCCAGATACTCGACGGCCTTTGCCCTCCCCTTCACAAACATGTCCATTTCGACTCCGTGTCCGAAAGCTTCGTGAGCAATCAGTCCCGCAACATCGGGCGAGCAAATTACATCGTACTCACCTGGATCTATTCTCTCGGCCGAGAGCAGAAGTCGAGCATTCTCGACGACTTTTCCGACGAACGCTTCCATCTCGTCTAGAACCTCCAGACCCTTCAGTCCCGAAAAACCTTTCATACTATACTTGGTCTTCTTGTTTCTTCTGGCAACGACGTGCAAATAACCTTGAGACCAGATGTAGGATTGTGAGAGCTCCTTCCTGGAAGAAATGAAGAGCTTACTCACTTGCACGTTTTCCATGAGGGCCATTACAGTTATTACTTCATTGGAGAGTTCGTGAGCCGTATCCTTAAAAGAAGAAAGTCTATCGATTATCTCTCCTGCCGAAAGAGAACCCGGAAGAATTCCAACTTCGTCATTGAAACAGAGTTTTGATTCCTCTTCTTCGAGCATCGATACTGCTGAAGCATCTAGACTTTTCTCATTCATACTTTTCCTGAACGCAGAAAGCTTTCTCTTGACATACTTGACAATTTCCTCAATTGATTGATTCCCCATTTGATTAAACGAGAATTCAAAGTAACCTCTTCCATCATGAATCCTGAGCACGAACCCTCTTTCGGACCATCTCGAATCGTTCACGCTAATCCCAGTTGTCATCACCTGGTACTGTTTACCCCTGACATCCGTGCCGAGAACTGAAACGTAAGGAAAGTCACGTTCCAGAGAACGCAAAAGTTTTTTCATCAAGTCCCGTTTATCGTTTAGATATCTTGAATCTTCTACCTTCATCTAGAACCTCCTAATGCAATGGTATTTTGTTCATCACTAAGCAAGCCTTCTCCGAAGAGTCGACACTAAGATTTCCAAGCACGTTTCTTATGACAAATTATACTATAATTTATCAAGGATTGAAATAATTGAATTCCGTTGTGAATATAATTAATCCATATCCACGCTATAATGAAATATTTTTTTGCGATTCTTATTTCTTCACTTCACATTAACAACAGAATGCTATTCTACACCCTGGAACAAACGTTTTTAGGAGGCAAAAAATGGTCAAGGTTGAGAAAATCACAAAGACTTTCGAAAGTCGAAGAAAAAAGGTCGTAGCAGTCGATTCGTTGAGCTTTTCCGCCGAGCCAAAGAGCATTTATGGCCTTCTAGGGCCAAATGGTGCCGGAAAGACTACAACCCTCAGAATTATCTCAACTCTTCTCAAGCCAGACAGAGGAAAGACAAGCGTAATGGGATTCGACTGCGTAGTTCAACCCACAGAAGTTCGTAAGAGAATCGGCTTCCTTACAAGCGATATGAAACTATCGGGAAACCTTACACCAAAGGAACTGCTTAAATTCTACGGCGAACTCAGTCATATGAGGGACACAGATATCTCTAGACGGACAAAGGAATTATCAGAATATCTGGATATGAATGACTTCCTTGACAAGAGAATCGGGAAGCTCTCTACAGGAATGAAGCAAAAGGCTGCTATCGCAGTGAGTCTTATTCATAATCCCGAAGTAATAATCTTTGATGAACCCACAAACGGTCTGGACATCCTTACGGCAAGAACAGTCACCGACTTTCTCAAAGACTACCGCGACCAGGGAAAGACGATAATAATCTCCACTCACATCATGTCTGTTGCCGAAAAGCTATGTAATAGAGTTGGAATTGTCTTCAAGGGCAGGCTAGTTGAAGACGACACTCTTGAAGGGCTTTATGAGAAGTTTGGCGAAGACAATCTTGAAGACGTGTTCTTTAAGATTGCCGACAGAGAAGGGGTGATTGAGATTGTTTAGGGATGCTCTAATTATCTTTCGAAAGGAACTCAAGAATATATTCAAGGACGCCCGAACTGTCTTCGCAGTTCTTATTTTGCCGATGTTGATCATGCCAGTGATCTTCCTCGTAATGAACACAGTTTCTTCATCCCAAGCCAAAACCTACGAAAAAACAGTCTACAAGCTGAAGATAGTTAATTTACCCGATGGGAGGTTCCTGAGTTTTCTTGACCAGATGATTTCATTTGAAATTGACGAAAATCTTAGCGAAGAATCGGTCAGAAACCAGGAAAACTCAATCATGGTAGAGTTTCCCGCAGATGCCGCGGAAAGAGTTCGTGGTGGAGAGAAGTTGGATGCGCGTCTCTTCTATAATTCGACTTCAAGAGGTTCTTCGTATGGGGCTCAAATAGTTCAGAATGCCCTATTGTCATATTCATCTCTACTTCTTTCGGAGAAGCTTCTCGAACATGGATTGACACTCGAAGATCTCAATCTAGTAAGTGTAGAGAAAAGAGATGTTGCGCCGGAAGAATCTCAGGGAACAGAGCTGCTGGCCACATTGATCCCGTACTTGCTGCTCATTTACATCTTCGCCGGATCCATGAATATAGGCCTCGACACAACTGCGGGCGAAAAAGAGAGGGGAAGCATGCCTGTCCTGCTTGTTAATCAGGTGTCGAGATCATCAATTGCTGCAGGGAAGATTCTGTATGTAATGACTATTGCGATCTTGAACAGCATATTCACCTTCATCGGCCTGATAATCGCTTTTAGAGTTGGAGGACCTGCATTTGGGGCTGGTGAGCTCAATTTCTCATCCCTGTCAGCCACAACTCTCTTTGGTCTCTTCATTACACTGGTGACAATGTCTGGGCTCGCAGCCGCCTTAATTGTTCTCCTTGGCTCCTTAGCAAGAAACATGAAAGAGGGAAGCGGTTATGTGATGCCCATATATATTATCGCAATAGTACTGGGAGTTGCAACTATGCAGATGGAGTCACCCGATAACCTCCTGCTTTACTTCATCCCGCTTGTAAACTCCATCTTCGTAATGAAGGATATTATTACTGCTAACTTTGTGATGACGAGATTTGTGCTAATGTTGTTGAGTAATCTGGCTTACATATCTCTGTTCATATACTTCTTGACAAAGGTCTTCAACAGCGAAAAGATAATGGATAGTTCAGGTTCTTGAGATGCCTTTGGTATGAAGTAGCCTGATTATTGTAAATGGAGGGCAAACGCCCTCCGTTTTAATTTCATCAATTGAGGGCTGTTGGTTTATCATTGAGTTAGAAACGAAAATGTTGGAATCTTATTTTAGGAGAAGCCAGGGTTGAAAAGGATAATTTCATCAGGAATTGCAGCTTTTTTAGCTTTCACATTACTCCTTGGGTCTGAGGTACTGGCCGATAGGTACCTTCAGTTGTTGTTGCGTGGCAACTATTATCTTGCATACGAAATGCAGAGCGTGCGGGCAAAAGGTCTGTACAATGTTGAAGAAATGGAAAGAGAATTCCAGCAGCTAAGAGACGAGTACGGAAACTATCTTTTTGTCTTCTCGACAGAGAGGAGCGAGATAAGAGGTTTCACGGTCTTCATCTTTCACGCTCAGTTCGAGAGAGGATTTATAGATTTCAACGTAGTAATTGATGATCAGGGAAAGGTCGACACTTTTGTAATTCAACCGACTCTTCAACCGGGAAGTATAGCCGAGTATATCGATACAAGCAAGTTTGATGAGTTTGAAATAACAATTGGCGAGGGAAGATACCGGCTTCCCGCAGTAATTACCGTTCCCAAAGAGATTGACAAGTATCCACTTGTGATTCTCATACATGATTCGGGAGCTATGGACAGAGATTCTACAATTGGGCCGAACAAACCATTCAGGCAGATAGCCTGGGGACTGGCGACTCAAGGTGTGGCCGTTCTGAGGTATGATAAGAGATCCTTTGTATTCGGAGAGCGGCTATCTCAAACCCCTCCTAGCATCGAAACAGAAGTGATTGAGGATGTCGTCAGTGCAATAACCGCTGCGTCGAGAATACCGTCAGTTTCATCAATATTTCTTGCTGGGCACGGACTCGGAGGCAGAGTTGCCCCAGTAATCGCCGCCAGAGACCCTAGAGTTGATGGGATTATTCTTCTTGCCACCCCGGCCAGAAGAGAGCTTCAAGTAATAATCGATAAGCAGAAGTACTTTGCATCGATTTACGAAACAGATAGAGGGCAGCAGACACAACTTCTTACAGATTACTTGCAGGCCGCGCTAGATGGCAAATTACCCCCAGGTACTCCTGTTCTTGCGGCAACGGCCGGCTACTACTATGAACTTGACAGAATGAATCATATTGAGACCATAAGGGAATTGGAAATACCGGTCCTAATAGTCCAGGGTGATGCAGATTTCGAGTCAACCGTTCAGGACTACATAATGTTTATGAATGCACTCTGGACACGAATCAACGTCTATTTCCAGTTATTACCCGGTCTGGACCACTATTTCATGCCTGTAAGAGATGGCTTGTCAACACCCGATCACTACTATGAGTTCAGACATGTCGACAGACAACTCATCGACACAATGTTCTCCTGGATATACATCTTCGACTAAGGAACGCTCATGGTGTTTCCGCAATCGAGCATTTAGGCCCATAGAAACTTTGATAGGCTGCTCACGGCAATCCTCATTCACCATAAAGAAAACACGAAACAAAATGACCGTCACTTGCTTCTTTAAGCGACGGGCTTTCTTTACCGCATCTGTCGAAGGCTTTCGGACATCTCTTTACAAATCTGCATGTATCGGGCGGATCGACAGGTGAAGGTATGTCTCCTTTCACTATCTCTCTCTTTCCAGTCTTTCTCAAATGAGGATTCGGCACGGGGATAGAAGAAAGCAGTCCGCGAGTGTAGGGATGAAGCGCATTATTGAAAAGCTCGTCTGTCTCCGCGGTTTCCACTATCTTTCCCAGGTACATAACCGAAATCCTGTCACAAATGTGCTTTACTACCGCGAGGTCGTGTGCAATGAATAGGTAAGTCAGCTCGAACTCATGTTTTAGATCTTCAAGAAGGTTTATAACCTGTGCCTGGACAGATACATCAAGCGCTGAAACAGGCTCGTCGCAAATGACAAGAGCAGGATTCAGGATCATCGATCTGGCTATTCCTATTCTCTGTCGCTGCCCTCCGGAGAACTCGTGGGGGTAACGATACATATACTCTGGCCTCAGACCTACCTTTTCAAGGATATCGGATATCATAGACTTTCTCTCTTCTTTACTCTTGCCAACGGAGTGTACTCTCAATCCTTCCGCAATTATGTCATGTACTGTCATTCGCGGATTGAGAGATGCATATGGATCTTGAAAGACCATCTGTATCTCTTTCCTGAAGGGTCTCATTTTCGATTCGGAAAGAGAGAAGATATCTACGTTGTCATCCGTGGAACCTCCCCCTCTGTAAAGAAACTCTCCATCTGTAGGCTGGTAGATTTTTATTAGAGTTCTTCCTATTGTAGTCTTTCCACAACCCGATTCTCCGACAAGTCCTAAAGTCTCACCTTTGAATATGTGCAGATCCACGCCGTCTACAGCCTTAAGATGCGATTTTTTTCTGAAACCGCTCTTTATAGGAAACCACTTCTTCAGATTCTTGATTTCTACCATTGGAGATAACATCATCGATCATTCCTTTCGAAAAGCCAGCAACGAACTGAATGCCCGTTCTCAAAATCGATCAGAGGAGGTTTTTCCAGGCACCTATCAAATGCCACCGAGCACCGGGGCCTGAATCTACATCCTTCAGGAAAGCTTGAAGGATGCGGAACATAACCACTTATAACATTCAGTTTTCTCTGTTCTTTCTTGGAAATTTCTATCTTCGGTATCGAGTTGATCAGCCCCTTTGTGTAGGGATGCATTGGACTGTCAAAGATATCGAATATCCCACCGCTCTCTACAATCTGACCGGCATACATCACAAGAACTCGATCACACATTTCGGCAATTACTCCCAGATCGTGCGTAATGATTATCGTGGCTGTGCTGAACTTATCCTTCAGCTCGTTCATTAGCTCCAAAACCTGGGCTTGAATGGTTACGTCAAGCGCTGTAGTTGGTTCGTCGGCAATGAGCACCTCCGGGCTGCAGGCGAGCGCCATAGCAATCATTACTCTCTGCCTCATTCCTCCAGACAGTTGATGAGGAAATTCCGTGACTCTCTTCTTAGGCTCTGGAATCCCAACAAGCCGGAGCATTTCCACGCTCCTCGTCATTGCCTCCTCCTCACTAAGACCTTCGTGCAGTCTATATACTTCGGAAATCTGCCATCCGATCGTGTAGAGGGGATTCAATGAGGTCATGGGTTCCTGAAATACCATAGATATCGACTTGCCTCTAATCCTCTGAAGCTCTTCCTTGCCGAGCGTCGAAATGTCCTTCCCTCTGAAAGCAATTCTTGTGTCTTCACCGAGAAAGGAGTTCTTTGGGAGCAACCTCATTATTGAGAAAGCTGTGATTGTCTTGCCACAGCCAGATTCTCCCACGATCCCGAGAGTCTCTCCCTTTGATAGACTAAAGGAGACCCCGTCTAGAGGTGTTATCCTTCCAAGCTGGGTTTTAAAGGAAATCTTCAAGTTGTCAACTTCGAGTATTCTTTCCATGCTTTTCAACTCTCACTCACAAATTTCGGATCCAGAGCATCTCTAAGTCCATCTCCAAGAAAGTTCACGTTCAGTACTGTGATGAATATGAAGAATCCCGGGAATACGGTAAGCCACCATGGATTTACCCCAGTAGTTGTGCCAAGAATATAGTTCATGGCTCTCTGAAGCATATTACCCCATGACGGCATGGGAGGCTGTATGCCAAGCCCAAGATAGCTAAGGGACGACTCGGCGAGAATCGCGTAAGACATGTTCAATGTTGCAGAGACAATTACAATTGGTACTACGTTTGGCAGAACGTGTCTGAGAATGATTCTCACATTTCTGACCCCCATAGCTTTGGCCGACATAACATACTCGGTCTCTCTTATCGATAAAACCAGTCCCCTGACCAACCTGGAAACACCCATCCAGCCGAAGACCGTTAACACTAGAATGATATTAGATATCCCGGAGCCAAAGACAAGTGTAAGGGTGATTAGAATTGGAAACATAGGAATAGAAAGCATCACATCTACAAATCTCATCAGGAATCTATCTACCAGTCCTCCATAGAAGCCTGAAAACAAACCTACGGCAGTTCCAATGAGAGTGGTTATGACTGCAGAGGCGAAACCCACGAATAGAGATATTCTTCCTCCATACATTACTCTAACAAGCACATCATGTCCCAGTTCATCTGTTCCGAATAAATGACCTTCTGTAAACGGCGGAGAAAAGAGGTTAGAGAAATCCATGTCCTCGTAGCCCACATCGATGAAGAGCGGACCTATCAGAGTGAATATAACAACTGCAACGAGCATCACGGCACCTAACACGGCAAGTTTATGACTCTTGAACTTTGCCCATACCAACTGCCTGTAACTGTTTATATGGATCGGGCGCGCCTTCTCCTCGATTTCGTCAAGTTTCCTTTTATAGAAGAATTTTCGCATAGCTAAGCTCCCTTTCTGCCCATTCTGATTCTTGGATCGACCAACACATACAGTAAATCGGCAACCAGATTCGATATTAGGGTTACAATCGCTAGGAACATCAGACAACTGATCGCCAGATTGTAATCGCTTGAAATAACCGCGTTGTACATAAGTCTCCCCATTCCCGGCCAGGAGAAGACCGTTTCAATGATCAATGCTCCGCCGAAGAAATACGGAATGTCTAGGGCGATTATGGTGATAATCGGTATCATAGCATTCTTAAGAGCGTGCTTGATGATGACCTTTCTATCGGGAACCCCTTTCGCATACGCAGTTCTAACATAATCCTGATCAAGAACTTCCAGCAGAGACGTTCTTATATACCTTACCCAAGAAGCAACCTGTACCAAACCTAGAACAAAGGCGGGAAGTACGAGATGTCTCAGTCTGTCAACAAAGACATTCCAAGTACCTGTGACCCCATAGGTTGACATACCGGAAACGGGAAACCAACCGAGACCAACGCTGAAAATTATTATCGCGATCAAAGCAAACCAGAATCCAGGCAAAGAGATTCCCACAAAAGCAAATACAGTCGTTGAGTAATCGAAAACAGAATATTTCTTTACTGCCGAAAGTATCCCAATAGGAAGAGCTACTACCAGCCCAATCAACCATGCGGTGATAGTAAGGATTAAAGTATTCGGTAGCCGTGAAAAAATGAGGTCTATTACCGGAGTCTTGTACATGCTCGAATATCCCAGGTCGCCAATCATAACACTCTTCAGCCATGAGAAGTATTTCACCGGAAGAGGATCATCAAGGCGATAATACTCCCTTAGTTCCTTCATCCTCTGAGGATCGTTGGCCATTGCCCGAGGATTCTGCATTCTCATCTGGAGGAGAGGATCTCCCGGCATGGAGTTCATTATCACAAATATTATGATCGATATTGCAAAGAAGACCGGGATAAGTTCGAGAAACCTCTTCAGGAAATATACTTTCACGATATCCGGCTTTCCCTTCTCTGAATATAATCGGCAACATTCAAACCTGCAATCAGCTGAACACTGACAAGACTCTTTATGGGGATTGTAGTGTAGTTTAGATTCTCTTCAAGATACTCCATTTTCCTCTCAAATGCCTCATCTGCCATCTTGGAGATTGCCGACAGCTTCTCCGATCCGTCATCATTCTCCCTGACCAATCTTTTTAGCATCCCTAGCATCAATGATTGATAGAACTGGCTGACAATCTTATTATCAAAGACCTCTGCCATACTTGCCTTTCTCTCCAGAGACTGGTCATTTTCAATCCAATTCTTCTGCGCTTGAAGTTGATCTGGGTAGGTTTCAAGAACATTCTTGAAGACTCTGTAGAACGGCGACTTTCTGTCTATAACGTAAGGTTCAAGCGCTTTCAACACTTCGCTCACAAACTCAAAATTCTCGACGGACCTCTGATAGTTGAATCTCTGCGCTTCCTTCCTCGTAATCTCTGCTTCAGACATGTCTTCGACCCTTGCATCATAATAGTATGGCATCTCACAAACCAAGGAAAACGTATCGGCCACGGATGAAGCAAAATCATCAGAACTAGTACCGGCTTTGATGACGTCTGCTGGGTCTTTGTTTGGACCAAGATTCTTCTTTAGATAATCATACTCTTGAGCCATTCCGAAAAGCTTGAAAATAGCAGGTTCGAGCTGCTCCAAAAAAGGCGCTTCCGGCTCTCCAAGAGCAAGGGGCAAACCAAACAAACCTGGAAGTTTCCTGAAAGTTTCATGGAGTTCTGGAACTGCGTCGCTCACATAATAATAGACCCCTCCAAACCCGGAATTGTGAAGAGAGTACATGAAATCGGGCTTCTTCTCTTCAATAAGCTTCATAAGCACTTCTGTCTCCGGCAATGGCGAGTGGAAATGCAGAGTTTTGTAATCAACAGGGAAGGTCCATTCAACCTGTTCGTGGCCCGGCGGTCTGTAGAAGTTGCCTGCATACTTTCTTATTGAAGAAGAGTCTTTGAACCACCCCTCATTCAGCTTTGTGCCATCGACGTCAATTACCTTTATCAGATGCCAGGTGAAGTCTAATCCATCGCGAAAAGCGTCATCGCTTGCAAGCTTCTCACTCAGGAAATCCAGCATCATTGCACCTATCGGCTCGTTTGGATGAGGACAGCCGAACAGAAGTGCGTTCTTTTTACCTTTACCAATTTCCAGAACATAGATTGGATTTCCGGCACGTGATCTTCCTGCCTCATATATCTTGACTTTGTCTGGATACTTCTTTGCGAGTTCGAACGATCTATGGTTCATTTCCTCGACTGTGAAGAACTCCTTGTAGTCGGGGACTGCATCGATAAGTTCTCTGAACTTCATGTCGAAACCTCCGAAAGATGATGTAAGAAAACATGGGGGAGAAGCTCATCTTCTCCCCCAAAGAAGCCAATTATCTATCTATGTACCAGTTCTGGATTATCCAGCCGAGTCCATTATCATATCCAGAGTTGAAACTCTTGATGTACTTCTTTGCAAAATGAGGTGTCGGTGCAACTACTAACGGCAGAACGGGGAGTTCATCCGTCCAGAGCGCGAAATGCCTTTCATAGAGAGCCTGTTTCCTCTCTGGATCAAGCTCCTTTGCGGCCGCGTTAATTATCTCATCGTTTTCAGCGTTTGCCCAACCGGTATAGTTCATTCCTCCCCAGTAGTTCTCGTCAGAAGGTATCTGATCTGTGGTCCAGTAATTGGCTGCTTCGTCGCTGACACCATAACCCCAGCCGGAAAGCAAAGCATCATAGTTTCCGTAAGGGAAAGCTTCTGTCCATATAACGAGAGCAGGCTTCACATCGATCTCGACGTCCATTCCGACCTGTTTCAGCATGCCCTGGATAATCTGTGCCATCATCTGATAATCTCCACTTCCCGAAGCAAGAGAAAGCTTGAACTTCAAGGTTTTACCGTCTTTCTCATAGATACCTCTGTTGTTGAGCTTCCAGCCAGCCTCTTCAAGCAGTGCTTTGGCCTTTGCGGGATTGTATTCGTAATGTTTAACATCTGGCGCCTTAAGTGCTTCTCTCATCTGATGAAGATCAGTAATCCAGGTATCCACCACTTCGGCCAGTCCGGCGTATACTACATTGCTTATCTGCTCTCTGTTTATACCATAGAGAACGGCCTGCCTTACCCTCTTATCTCCAAAGATCGGATGGGGTTTTGTTGTATCCTCGGGATCCCTTAGATTCAAGTTCAGATTATCGTAAGCAATGTTTGGTGTATAGAAAACGTTGAACATGTCTGCCCGTTGATTCTCCAGCTGTACCGACTGTTTGAGGGAGAGAGTGTACCTACCGAAATCGATTTCTCCATTTAGTGTGGAAGCAAAAACAACGTCCATGTCAGGAATGATTCTCATTACCAGCTGGTCGATGTTCGGCCTACCCATATAATAGTCATCAAAAGCTTCCATTATCACATACTGACCTTCAGCATATTCTTTGAACTTGTAGGGTCCTGTCATAATAGGATTCTTCGTAGCTTCTTCAACAAAACGATCCCAGTTTCCGCTTGCTTTTGCTGCTTCGAAGCTTGTTCTGTAGACATGTTCTGGCAGCTGGAACCAGCCGAAATAATAGGCATAGACGGAAGACCCCAGCTCGGCATTACTTAGGGGTTCAGGAAGGGTAATAGAGTATGTATAGTCGTCAATTACATTGACTTCGGATACTGACCTCTCGAAGTAGTTCGTCGTAACCGGGGCGCCGCTGTTCATAACTTCCCACTGGAACTTCGCATCATGGGCAGTCACTGGCTCTCCATCGTGCCACTTCATTCCCTTTCTTAACTCGTAAGTTATCGTAAGTGAACCGTCTTCGTTTATTACCATCAGCCCGTTTTCTAGACTTGGCATTCTCTTGACCATTCTCGGAAAGTAGAATCCGTCCTTGTCTGTTCCGGTTATTCCATCGCCAATGATATTGCAGATCGTCCATGTCAGTCCGGAAGAAGTGAACAAGGTGTTGAAACCAGGAGCATCGGCAGTAACCGCAGTCGTTGCCATTCCGCCCCTAACTGGAGGATTCATAGCCATGTAGATCGAAATGGCAGCCTCTTCCCTTGTGATGGGTGAGCTGGCCTCGATCAAGTGGCCATATCGGAAATCGAGAAGTTGGTGATTGCTCCTGTAAGCAACAGTGAGGGCTCCCCATGCCTCCACCGGAGCGTCCCACTCGTCAATTGCTGTGGTGCAAATCTCATCGTAGGACTGAGCTTCAGACTTCAGACCGAGAACCTCAACCATCGCAACGGCGAAGTCTGCTCTCAAGACCTCTCCTGCTCCGGAGATCAGATTTCCCTTGCCGGGAAAGGCCTTTTCAACTGCATTCCTGAATTCTGAATAAGTTAACGGTGATTCATCGACTGAAGACATGATTCCTTTTGATTCGATTACAGGAATCGCCTCTTCCGGGAGAACCTGTCCCAACAAGAACGCTGAGAAGAGAATAATTAGAAAGAAAACCAGGAGCTTTTTCATCCCGCACACCTCCAAGAAAGATTATTTGGAACACGGAAAATTTATGTAATTATATACCAGTCACAGAGAAGATTTCCCAAAACAGGGAAGATTTATACGTATTGTTTACCTTCCAACACAAGTTAATACCAAATCATTCACCTGGAAGAGAAGAAGAGATCTTCGTAAGACTGCATTATCTGTCTAGTATAATCACCACAAACGCTGAAACAGACTTGGTCTATCGCTCTGACAGGCATCACCCTGGAGACTGTGCTTACGAGAAAGACTTCCTCAGCCTCAAGAAATTCATCTACGGTAACCGGTTTTTCGACAACCTGATAATCCAGTTTCTTAATGAGGTCGATCACTTTTCCCCGCGTTATGCCCGGGAGAATGTTATCGATTTCTGGAGTGAAAAAAACACCGTTCTTCACAAGAAAGTAATTCGAACTGCCACCTTCTGTGGCAACTTTCTTGCCTTCAAAGTCTCTAAACATCAAAGCTTCGTAGCCTCCGTTGCTATAGGCGAAGTTCTTGGCAAGAACGTTGGGCAGCAGATTTATCGTCTTGTGCTCACATAGCTTGTGTCTTAGATCTGGATAGGTGAAGAGCTTAACTCCATTCTTCCAGTTCTCTGCATCAATTCTTCTCAATGGAAGTGCAAGCATAAAGAACGTGCTTGGGGTTTTCTCTGAAGGAAATCTGTGTTCTCTGTGAAGATCTGTTCCTCTTGTAAGTTGTATATAGAGTTCCCCGTCTTCAATTGCATTTCTTCTGATTAGTTCCGATGCAAACTCCTTTGTCTCTTTCGAAGTGAACGGAATCTCCATGTTGAAGAAAGCAGCGCTCTTAATCATCCTCGTGAAGTGATCTTCGAAGAATAATATCCTGCCTTTGATTGTCCTTACAACCTCAAAGAGACCGTCCGCAAAAGTGAGTCCCCTATTCTCCAGTTGAACATGCTTACCCTTTTCTTGAACAAATTCGCCATCGTAAAATGCCCACATAAGTGCCTCCTCCAGCTTCACTTCGTTCATAACACCATTATGCATCAACAGACTATTAGTTTGCGGTAAGACAGCACATCAATGATAGAATATAACGGAACCGTAAGCAGACCTTTCATTTGGAGGTTTTCTAAATGGACAACGTTTTGGCACTTTTTCCTGGAGGCTCTTCGGGACTTTTTGGAAGTAAGGTGTACGATGTTATTGTAATTCCAGAGGGACTCTTGTTGGTGCAGTTGACTAAATCAATAACAAATGAAGCCGTTAAGAAGGCAAAGGAAGCCTCCGAAGAAAGAAACGAAGGGTTCTTCAAAAAGATGGCATCTGTGATGTCTGCGGGTTCTTCTTTGCTTGACAGATACAACGAGAAGACAAGAGAAGAGATTTTGAACGAAACACCTGGTAATCTCTTCATTCCGAAAGACTCACTGAAAAAAGTCAAGGTCTCCAGTACTATGGACTCTTCATCAGGAGGTGCTAACACAGACAGTACCGTGATGAAGATAGTCTGGACAGGCGGAAAAATGAAATTGACCTTCAGGACATACCTAAACGTAAGGGAAACTAAGCGTTTTTTTAGGGACACGTTTGGAGTATAACGTGTCGTTCACGGGTAAACTCATTCACCTATGGTCTGAGGCAGGAGGTATGCCATGAGAAAAACGATACTATTGGCAGCTGTGGCTCTAATCGCAGTCACTTCGCTGGCCAACAAAGTTCTTGAATTTCCAAATGCTGATATCTACTACCGTAAGGGGTTCGAGGAGATCGCTATCCATGTAGGTAATGTCTTTGAATCTATAAGACCGAAAGTCGTTGAACTGGTGGGCAACGACCCCGGAAGAATAAACATCGTTCTGAAAGATTTCGGGGCAAATACGAACGGTATCGCTCAGGCTCAAAACCACAAGACTATTCAGATCTTTGTGTGGCCTGCCGACACAATACTCTCAACGAGAATGAATGTGTCGAATTTGTATAGACAGTTGTTGATGCATGAATTCACTCATATCGCCCACCTGACTTACACAACAGGTGTGCCTGCGTTCATTTCTAGAGTGCTTTTAGGAACGGAACTCTTTTCGCCGCAGATGTTCTCACCATTTATTGAAGGAGTGACCTTGTTCGCCGAATCCTCTAATTACTTCTCCGAGGGAAGATTGAACAACCCATTGTGGGGGAAAGAGATGACATATCAGAATATGAAGGCCGACTCCTTCGCTGGCCTGGACTACGCTCTGTCCGTTTCGCGTGAGGACTACCGCGGAGGAGCTCTCTATTACAACTACATTGCCAGTTTCTATGATTATCTCGTCAGAAGGTTCGGAATAGAATCTGTGAAGGAGTTTCACAAAGAAGTTTCGGGGAGAATGCCTGTCATAGGGGTAATCAACGCCTCAAGAATCGCATTTGACGAAACGCTAGACGTGCTTTATGATGACTGGAAAGAAGAAGTGGAATCTGAAGCCGCAGACTACGGAACATTGAACGAAGTCAAGACGATCAAGAATGGACAGATACTTGACATGACCAAGACGGAAAACGGCGTCATTTTCTCTTATTCTGTTTTTGGAGAAGCAAGTTCATGGAATGGGGCAGTTGAAAGAGGAATTGAAGAGTATGTTGATGGAGGTTTTTCTAGAAGACTCTCTGACTTTGGAGCAATTACCCTTAAATGGCGCGAAGGTAACATCTACCTGATGACTTCAGTCACTGAGAGAAGCACAACTCTTAGAGAGATCTGGTCGTACAGACCTCCTCTCTCAGTTAGGCTTCTGGACAAGGGCATGGTAACTGCCTTTGATATCTACAATGGAAGACTGATAAAAGCGCTTTATGACACGAAGACTGGATTTTCAACAATCTACTTCGAAGAAATGCAGCTAACAACAATCCCGTGGTTGATCAAGGACATAATAGCACTCGAAGACGGTAGTTTGATAATGCTCCTCTCGAAGGACGGTATCAACGGAGCGATCGCTAAATTTACCGAAGGTGAATTCAAGATCATTCTACAAGATCCATATCTCAAAGGAAGGGGTATCGACTATAACAATGGGCAAATAATCTTTACCTCCTCCTACGAAGAGGGGTTCATGGATGCCTTTTCCGTAGATGTTGAATCAGGTGAGGTTTTCAGACTTACCGAGGGAGCCAATCTCGAAAAGGCCGTCGTGCTCGATTCTACTGTATATGGATTTGGACATTCCAGACAAGAGAAAGGAATGTCGATATTTACCTTTGATCTACAGAGTAGCCCATACGTTGTCAAAGAAGTTGAACCCGACGACTTCGACCCTGCAGCGGCGGACTACACAGAAGGCAATTATCTTAAGAAAACCTTCCTTCACTTCTTGAATCCAATTTTGAGAGCGCCTCTTGTATCGTACGATGGCGAGCACTTTTCTTTGGGCTTTTTAACTCTTCACCTGTCCCATGATTCTAACCACTCTATGACGCTAATGCCATCGTTCACATTCGGAACCAACAAGCTTTCCCTAACTGCCGAGTACAGTGGGCAGGTATTTGAAGGGGTCAATGCAATTCTTACTGTCAATCTGGGCGTTCCCGAAGCTCCTATTGCAAGCGCCGGCCTCTCTTCTGAGCTGTTCCAGTTGCCTCTCAATCCTTCCACAAGATTCAGATCGCATGCTTACATTGGACTGGACACATCGGGTGGAATAACGACTTCCGTCCCGTTGAGTCTAAACGGAAATCTCTTCTCGATTTCCCTAGAACCGGGCATAAGACTCTCAAATGGAAAGATAACACCGTTGCTTGCTCTTGATGCAACATTCTCTCCAACCTTGGGAACGTCTGTCGGTCTTGGAGTGGGTTTCTACGAAGACTTCTACTGGTATATCAATGGAGCCCAACTACTATATCGGATCAACTGGGGATGGAGTCCACTCTTCTTTCTAAAAGAGATGGGAGTCGGAATTGAGGTAAATGGATCAAACACTAATCTAGATCATTCTGCTATGTATCTATTTGTAAATGTCGGTTCAACTATCGGTCTCGGAGATCTTTTCCCAAAGATTGGCATTCAATACAGCAATTCTCGATTGGGACTCTACTTAGGATTAGAGACCAGGCCCTGAAAGAGGTTTCGCGCTTCAGTCAGGACTTTGCATTAAGAGTAATCAAAGAGGGGGGATCCTCCCCCTCTTCTTCATATAGGTGTCTCTAACATTCTCATAGAAACTTGCATGCACCTGCACCTGTTTTCCACAATACCCACAACCTTTGTTGGGAGCAAAGAACCTGAAACATTTTTATTCGGGAGCACTATATCTGTACCGTTGACCGAGATCTCATGTAGTCACAAATCAGAAGTGAATAAAGCAAGAGGAGCGTGGGCCAAAGAGCTAGTTACACCCTGGCATTCTTTTCGTAAAACTGAATCTTTCGATGATGGGGATTCAAAATCATTATGTTATCCTACTTGTTAAAGGAACTTAAAACTTGCCCGCCAGTCGACTTTGCTTAAACCACAACAACCGTATGAGGTATAATGCTGTTATCGGAGATAACAAAGAGAAAGGGGGAAACAACATGAAGACTATTGAGTACTCGGCTTTTCTTATAAGTGCTTCAGGCTCAGTGTTTATTGAAGAATCAAAGCATGACGGAATAACTTTTACATTTCCTTCCGATCCAGTCTTTGCCAAATACAGAGACCGATTAATGGCCGTTATCGAAGTGAAAATGGAAGCTTCGAGATTCTCTCTAACCAAGAGCAAGCTGGACTTAAGTTCAGTTAAACTACATGGAATCAAAGTCGTTGGCGACAAACTTTACGAAGACTCGGTATCGCTCTGGGCATTCGAATCGAGAACTTTAGGCAAGACTATTAGAGTCGTATCGGACAACGAGGCATCGATGATTCCCGCAAAGAGAGATACAGATTATGTGGTTCCAATTATTGTTAACACAATAGAGTTTTCTTCAAAGGAAGAGCATTTGGGAAGATTCGTCTTTCCGCTACCTGACGAATGGTTTGTTCTTTCTGGAGTTTTCTTCGGACAAGACGGCGCAAAGATCCGCAAGGAGAACTCAAAGGTTAGTTTAGATTCATTCAGTACGGAGATTATTGTTAATGAATTGAAAAAGCACAGAGTCTTCAACGACAACTTGTGGGATCTTTATCAGCTGTACAAATCTCTAGAGAGTTTTGAAACTAAGAATGAATCGCTGCCTGAACCGCTCGGTGAGGAAATACCAGTATCCTCTCTGGATCTGGAAGAAAGCATTCCAGAATCTGCAGACCTGTACCTGGCCGGGGATCGAAAGACTACCGACTCTCTCCATCGTGAAGTCGTGGTTCAATCAAGCATAGAGAAGGTCGGAACCTTCAGCAAGAAGAAGGGAGTTGTTCTGAGGATAAAAAATAATTCAGACCTTGGGACGGTTAAGGGAGTCCATATATCTTTCAGACTGCTTGATCCTATGGGCAAGGAGCTTTACGTTGCTGAGAAGGAGCTAGAGGGCCTAAGCGTAGGACCCGGGGAAGCAAAAAAGCATGATTTCACCGACTTTCCGGAATTTGCTGATCATCAGCTGGAAAGAGTGGCGATTAATCTGATAAGTATTTCGTGGAGTAACGGTCTAGAGACCTTCACTTCTGCTGAAAAACAGACAGATTTCTGAACTGTCTGTGTTCGGCCGCTTTCACTATTTCCATGATCCTCACGGCCTTCTTGTCGTGAGGGTTTAGTTTTTCTCCGGCTTCTATCTTTATGAGTGCCTCATCAAGCTCAGTAAAAGACATCCCAAAAGCAGTCTCATCGGTAACACCAGGAATAAGGTCAGGACTCGGCGGCTTCTCTATGATCCTCTCCGGAATTCCCAATTCTCTAGCAAGGCTAATGACCTCAGTTTTGAACAGATGCTTGATTGGCTCAATGTCGCTTGAATCATCTCCCCACTTCACATAAAGTCCGCAAAGCCATTCGGTCTTGTTTGTCGTGCCAAGTACAGCGTAACCCCTTTTCTCAGCTTCCAAATACAACGAAACCATCCTGACTCTGTGCTTAGCTCTATAGAAAGCCAGTCCCCTTTTGAATTCTTCACTGCCCCTGTCGGCCAGGTCGTCAAGGAAAGGGTCTGAAGAAAGCTGCTGCCACTTATCCCTTACATACCTTTCCTTAACCGACTGAGGTATTAAAAGGGCCGGCGGTTGAAGTCTATAGCAACCAACAGCACGGAGAATCGAACTTATGTTCTTGATTTTGAAGTCTATTCCCAGGAAGTGCGCTACGAGCTTCGAATCCTCCAGGGTATCCTTCGAAGAGTCGCGTTCGGGCATTAGAAGGCCAAATACGTTTCTATTACCTAGGGCATCTACGGCTAGCTTACCTACCACCGCGGAGTCTATTCCTCCGCTTATTCCTATCACAGCCCCTCGATAGCCCCACTTCAAAACAGTCGTTCTTATAAAATCGACAATTTCTCGCATACGATCACCAATAAGATTATACTAGACTAATCCTCCGTTCTTGAAAACTGAATGTTCAACACAAAGAACCCATTGGAAAGTCTGACATCGAAGAAATTTCAGTTGCCAGAAATGCTAGACTTATACGTTAAGGTAATCTCATGTTTAAGGAGGAGAGAAAAATGAGAAAAACCATGTTTCTTCTTGTATCAATACTAATCGCTGGGACCGTCCTGGCATCGAACCCTCTTAACCTTTATGGAAGGGATGCAGAGGGAAGAAATGGAGTTGTTGCGGCCGCAAAACCCGAAGCCTCAGAAGTAGGCGTTAGAATTCTCGAGATGGGAGGGAATGCGGTAGACGCTGCGATAGCTACGGCATTTGCGATAGGAGTTCTGGAACCTAATGCTTCTGGAATTGGCGGCGGAGGATTCATGATAATTAAGCTGGCCGATATGGACGAAGCAGTAGTTATTGATTTCAGAGAAACTGCACCGAACGCTACAAGCCCCACTTTTTTCAATCTTGACGAGAATAATCGCCCAGTAAACTATGAGAGCGTCATCGGAGGAAAGGCCGTCGGGGTTCCAGGTGAAGTCGCTGGCCTGTTGTACGCTCTTGAAAACTACGGAACGCTCTCTCGAGAAGAAGTAATTCAGCCGGCCATAGACTGGGCCGAGAAGGGAATCCCCGTAACAGTTAACCTTTTTTCAATTATTAGCGATAACTACGAGAAGATAATGATGATGGAAAATGGCGTAGACCTCTATTTGAAGTATGGAGGTATTCCTTATGAAGTGGGTGAGACTATTGTACTAAAGGACTTGGCCGATACGCTAAGATCTATCGTAGAGAACGGGAAAGATGCGATATATTCTGGGGAAATTGCCGAGAAGATTGTGGCCGAAGTTCAGAAACGCGGCGGAGTAATGACAATGGATGATCTTGCAAATTATGAAGTGAAGGTTCGCAAACCAGTTGTTGGCACGTATCGAGGTTACACTATTCTGTCAGTTCCACCTGCCAGCTCTGGAGGAACTCATGTGATTGAACTCCTAAATATTATGGAAAATTTCGATGTCGGATCGATGGGAGACAACACAGCCGAGACGATCCACATCTGGTCGGAGGCAATGAAACTGATTTTTGCAGATAGATCAAAATACATGGCAGATACTGACTTTGTAAATGTTCCTCTCGAGGGACTAACTTCGAAAGATTATGCTAGGATCCTTGCTGAGAAAATCGATAAGCGCATTCCACTTGAATCCGTCGAGCCCGGTGACCCCTGGAAGTTCGAAAGCGGAAGCACTACTCATCTTTCTGTTATGGACAGAGAAGGAAACATGGTTGCTATTACAAAATCCATAAATTACTTCTTTGGTTCCGGCGTTGTTGTACCGACAACAGGAATTATTCTCAATAATCACATGGACGACTTCGTAAAAACCCCCGGCTCAGCAAACTCAGTCGAACCTGGCAAACGACCTCTCAGTAGCATGAGTCCTACTCTGGTTATTGATCCTGAAGGTGAACCATATATGGCTATCGGCGCGCCAGGAGGTACACGGATTATCACTACTGTGGCTCAAACGATAAGCAACATCATTGACCACGGAATGACTGTACAGCAAGCAATTCTCGCACCCAGAGTATTTAGGACACAGACTGGCCCGATGTCCATAGAAGGAAGGATATCAATTAACGCTTACAATAGGCTAATCGAAATGGGGCATGACATAACTGTAAGAAACGACTATGATCCCTACTTCGGTGGGGTTCATGCCGTCTTGTTCAACAGAGATATTGGAATACTATTTGGAGGAGCCGATCCCAGAAGAGACGGGCAGGCTGTCGCTTATTGAGATGATGTTTTGGAGATCTCTGAAGCTCAATCGAAAGCAATGCAGAGTCTAATTTTAATAATGGTGTTGGTGAGTAGATCAAAACGAACCGCTTATTAAGAGTGTTTTGGACTTTGCTTTTGGAATTAAACCAGATTATAATGTTTCCATAACTTCACAGTAGAGGGGGTGAGTGGTGTGTGGAAAGAGTTCAAGAAGTTTATCAGTCGCGGCAGCGTCATTGATCTTGCTGTTGGTATCATAATCGGTGGTGCGTTTCAAGTAATTGTGAGATCTCTTGTAGACGACATACTGATGCCAATTCTCGGTCTATTCACAGGCGGCATTGATTTAAGCAACCTATTCATAAACATATCAGGGGAATCTTATGCAACACTCGCAGAGGCAAAAGCGGCCGGTGCAGCAACTATAAACATCGGTCTTTTCATCAACGCGATTATTAATTTCATTATTCTCGCTTTTGTTATCTTCTTGATTATAAGAGCAATCAACAAAATGCGGGACAGACTGAAGAAAGAAGAGGCTCCGGCTGCACCAACAACCAAGACCTGTCCTTTCTGTCACACATCGATTCCTATCGATGCAGTGAGGTGTCCTAACTGTACATCTGAACTTGGAAAGAAAACTTGAGATAATAATTAGCAAAAAGCGGCCTAGCGGCCGCTTTTTTTTGTTTGCGTGTTTCCATTCGTGGTTGTTATCTAAATCGATTTGTCAAATGAATACAATGCTTCAGAGATGATGGTACAATCTTTCTATCTAGATCCGGAGGTTCAGATGCTGCTTAGGAAATTTTTCGCGCTCTTGATTACGCTTTTTATTGTTCTTTGTTTTTCGCTAACGGGATGCATCAAACCCGAGGTTTATTACTCTCTTTCAGGTCAGGTCATTCCTTACTTTCCAGAAACTCCAGTTATCGATAATTTTCAAAGAACTGCGGCATATTCTCCCACGTTTTCCGCTAAAGACATTGAGCAGGGTTTCCTGAGTAATCAATTTGTTGTCCTATTTGATAGAGGGTTTAATTCAGGAATAATCTCAGGCGTTTCTGGACTAGAGATTCTTGATGAGTTCTATTCAAGAGATGGGTCTCTTGGCTATGCAGTTGTGAAAACAAACGATCCATCTTCGTTGTATGGCATTGAAGGAGTTAAATCAATCGAGCCGGAAAAGATTTTCACTCTTCAATCCGAGGAGAGTGTCCCCAACGATCCGTTGTATCCCTATCAGTGGAACTACCCGATGATTCAGATGCCTCAAGCCTGGACAATTGCAAGGGGATCGTCAACGGTTGTTGTAGCTGTTATTGACTCGGGCGCTAGGCTGGATCATCCGGATTTAGAAGGTGTCTTTCTTCCGGGATACGATCTAATAAACGGTGATGATGACCCTACAGATTACGATCCCGTTAAATCCCATGGAACCCATGTTACAGGTACGATTGCTGCAAGAACAAACAATTCTCTCGGGGTTTCGGGGATTACATGGGGAGAGCACCGCACAATTATGCCAATCAAAATTTTCGAAGAAGGAAAAACCACTGATGACATACTCGCTAGAAGCATCATCTTCGCGGTTGATCACGGAGCAAAGATTATAAACATGAGCCTTGCAGGACCGGACTCTCCGGTTGTTGCAGCAGCCATCCAATACGCATCGGAAAATGAAGTCTTGATGATAGCTGCCTCAGGCAATTACTATTCCTCAAGGCCATATTATCCGGCTTCCTACGAAGAAGTACTATCAGTAGGCGCAGTCGACAATACGATGCAAAGGGCAAGCTATTCGAACTACGGAGAACATCTTGACTTTGTCGCTCCGGGAGGTTCGTCATCCTCACAGATATTGAGCACGGGATACTCGTTTGGCGAGGGAAACACTTATTCCGCTATGTCTGGCACTTCGATGGCGGCGCCACATGTAACGGGGCTTGCGGCTCTCTTGATGGCACAAGGTTACGCAGGCAGAGATTCTTCTGGCGAAGAGATCATCAGGAAGATCCTTCGGGAAACGGCCCTTGATCTGGGAGATCCGGGATGGGATCAGTACTATGGATACGGCCTTATTCAGGCATGCGATGCTCTAAATTTCGACGAAGAGCGGAGACCTCTCTTGGTCCAAATCCTCTCCACTTCGGGTGAGGTTCTGAAGGAAGCCGAAGTTGAGGCAGACGGTTCATTTTACGTAAGCGGACTCACGGAAAATTACATCAAAATAAGGGTCTGGAGAGATTTCAATGGAAACAAAGAGATCGACAAAGGCGACCTCCTGGGCTATTACGGCTTCTCTGGCTCCAGTGCAACTACAACCTGGCACCCGGAAATTGAGAACGCCGTGACTCTATCTTTTTTCAGCAGCGGGCATAATGAGCTCGAGACTCCGGTCCAGTTCTTTCCGGTCAACGAATCGTCCGGTTATTAGAATCTGAAAGGGCTCCTCTGAAGGAGCCCTTTCAGATTTATCAGACCTATGTAAGCTCTTTTGCAACCACCCTTACCGGTGTAGAATTTCCCAGGTTGTCAGTGACTGGGCAACGGTCCTCCACAGCCTCGACCCATTTCTTTAGCGTCTCTTCATCTGCGTCGGTATCAAACTTCATCTCTGCGGTTATCTCCTTGTAACCCGCTCTGTCTTCATACGATTTGCCAAACAATCTGGCCGGGTTCAGCGGGCCATAAACATCGATCTCCAGCTTGTCTATTTGAAAGCCCATCTCATTTGCTACAAGATGTCCGACTACATTCAAACAGCCGGCCAATGCGGCCAAAACATACTCGACAGGATTGGCACCCTTATCGTCACCACCGAGATTTGGTGGCTCATCAACTATCATAGTAAAATTCCTTGCCTTTACGGCAACTCGCGTCGGACTTTCCGAAACTGCTCTCACTCTGAAATTCGCATCTGGCATACAAATACCTCCTAATTTGTTATATCTTTCACAAATATTCTAACAGCATGGAGATTCTTCTCAGTTAAGCCGATATAAATTATCAGTTAAATACCCGCAATAATGGCGGACCAAGTCTTCAGAAAGGCAATGAACAGAAGTCCTTTGTCATTTACCTATTGGTTCTGAGTTCATAAACTGAAGTATTGATATCGTACGATATGGTACGGATGGACAGATCGTTGTTTGAAGCGAAAACCATGAAGAAAACCGAACCTGTAATAAAAATCTTCTTCACAAGTCAAAAAACTCTGCTTGAAGACAGATCTTAGGCCAAGATCCTACTGCAAACGTGACATCGAGAAGCGTTGAATTCACGGAAAACTCTTCATCTACCGGTATTCGCTGCGATTCACTTCTTTCTTATTTTGTATCCGTCTCTTTCGTCTAGAACTTCATATCCCTTTTCAGAAATCAGTTTCCTCAGTTCATCTGCTTTCTTCCAGTCCTTGCCCCTTCGAGCCTGATCTCTCTGGTTTGCAAGCTCTTCTACTTCTTCGGGAATTACCTCAGTTTCGATTTCGGAAAGACCTAGTCCAAGAACTCTGTCGAATTCGTTGATCAATGAGAGCTTTTCGCCAGGACGGAGATCCTCGCTGTCTACTACCTTCCACAAAACAGCGAGTGCCCTGGGTGTATTCAGATCGTCGTTTATTGCTTCATGAAATTCATTCAGAAGCACTGAATTGAGTTTACTAACAGGTGCTTCTGATCCCTTCAATTCTCCTATCTTAGTTGTAAGCCTCTTCATGGCGCTTTTCGCTCCATCGAGAGCCTCGAGTGTGAAAGCCAGCTGCTTCTTATAGTGAGCTCCCAGAAGGTAGTATCGATACTCTGCAGGATCGTAACCCTTGTCGATCAGCGTCTGCAAAGTAATGAAGTTGCCCAAGGATTTGGACATCTTCTCCCCCTCGCCGATGACGAGGAATTCAGAATGGAGCCAGTAATTAACCCATTCATGACCGAAAGCGGCCTCGCTCTGGGCAATCTCGTTTGTGTGATGAATTGGAATATGGTCTATGCCGCCCGTATGGATGTCGAATCTTTCACCGAGGTACTTCGAAGACATCGCAGAACACTCGATATGCCATCCCGGAAAACCTCTGCCCCACGGAGAGTCCCACTGCATTGCATGGCTATCGTACTTGTATCGAGTAAACCACAGGACGAAATCAAAGGGGTTTCTTTTATAGGGATCGCTTTCCACTCTAGAACGCGTATTGTCCTCGTCAAGCTTAAGCCTTGCCAGCTTTCCATAGTCCGGCAGTTTCGAAGTGTCGAAATATACGTTTCCACCAGCGACATATGTGTATCCGTTAGATTCTATCTTGCGTATCATGTCAATCATGTCGTCTATGTGCCTGGTTGCCCTACATGTGACAGTTGGGAAGATGATGCGCAATCTCTTCAGATCGTCGAAGAAAGCCTCGGTATAGAAGTCCACTATCTCCCAGACGGTTTTCCCCTCGCGTCTTGCACCGGCTTCCATCTTGTCCTCGCCTTCATCCTCGTCTCCGGTCAAGTGGCCCACATCAGTAATATTCATGACATGATTGACCTTGTACCCGTTGAAAAGAAACATCCTTTTGAGGGTGTCGGCAAAGACGTACGCCCTCAGGTTACCAATGTGAGCGAAGTTATAAACAGTGAGTCCACAAGTATATATGCCCACCTCGCCTTCCCTTAACGGCTTGAAGACTTCCTTTCTTCGTGACATCGTGTTCGTGAGTAGTATTTCCATTCTCTGCCTTCCCTCCTTCCCCAAAACCGGGCTATATGTTCATTATAAGATCGTTCCTGGTTTTCATCTCTTCAGTTTTCGGCCCATATGAGATGTAGTCAATCTCGACACCCGTTTCTCTTTCGATAAAAGTCATGTACTTCAGGAAGTTTATGTGATCAGTAACGGGCCATCCACTAACAGTTTCGTAAATTGGTTTTGCTCTGAAGAAATCATACGAAGTGGAAGGCAATTCCTTTACGACTCCATCGACATCATACGCCACACAGACTTTCACTTCATCCAGTCCGTTCAGTACGTCTCCTTTCGTAATAACGAGGCCCGTTAGACCAGACCTGATTTTTGCATATCTAAGAGCGGGAAGATCCAGCCAGCCTATCCTTCGTGCTCTACCTGTTGTTGCGCCGAATTCCTTTCCTCTTTCCCGCAGTAGCTCACCTACCCCGGAGGCCTCTTCTGTCGGAAAGGGGCCGGCTCCTACCCGAGTTGTGTAAGCTTTGAGAACCCCGTAGACACCGTCTAGTTCAAAAGTAGAGAAACCTACCGAGGATACTCCATGAGCCATACACGCCCCGGATGTCACAAAGGGATATGTGCCAAAATCCAGGTCCAGAAGAACACCCTGAGCTCCTTCAAACAAGACGGAAGTACTCCTGAAGACTCTATACATATCTACCGCACTTGTGAAATTGACGCTGAGCCTTTCAAGCTCAGCTCTAAAACCTTGCAGATAGACCAACATTTCCTCTATAGAGACAGCGAAATCCCTGTTATACTTGCTTCTCTTCATGTGATATATCGCTTCGAGTCTTTGTCTCAAGAGTGCCTCGTCAAAGAGGACGAAGAGCTTCAGCCCCTCTCTCGATGCCTTGTCGGTATAAGCGGGTCCTATACCTCTTCCCGTTGTGCCGATCGGTACCTTGCGCATCTTCTCAAGCAAAAGGTCTTCCTCTTTGTGCCAGGGAAGAACGATAAAGGCTTCGGGATCAAGATAGAATCTACTGGAGATGCCCGGGAAATCTCTTTCCAGGATTTTCAGTTCCTCAATCAACTGCCCGACATCTATTACCATCCCTGCACCAAGAAAGCCCTTTGAATCAATCACAGGATTTATCGAGGGCAAAAGATGATTCACATACTTTTTATCCCCAACATAGATCGTATGACCGGCATTTGCGCCACCGGAAAACCTTACTATCCACTCAAAATCCCTGGAAAAGTAATTGACAACCTTTCCTTTTCCTTCATCGCCCCATTGGGCTCCAACAACGGCCAGTTTCTTCACTCGGTCAACCTCCATTAAGAACTCTCTCAAATACGCAATTAACGTTTCTCAAAAAATAATCAGGATTGAAAAGTCTTCCAATCTCTTCTGAATTCATGAGCCCTGTGATCACTTGATTAGTCAGAACCAACTGTTTGAAATCAAGATTGCCGTTCCAGCAATCCATTGATAACTCCTGTACCAACCGGTAAGCTTCCTCTCTCGACATGCCCTTTTCGATCAAGGCCAACATGACCCTCTGGGAGAAAACAAGGTTTCTGGAGGCCTTGAAGTTTTCTCTCATTCTTTCGGGATAGATAACAAGATTGCTCACAAGATAAACAGACTTCTCAGCCATATAATACAGAAGCAGTGTCGCATCCGGCAGGATTACTCTCTCTACACTGGAATGGGAGATGTCCCTTTCATGCCAAAGGGCGATATCTTCTAGTGAAGCACCTGCGTAACTTCTTATCAAACGCGCCATACCGGTGAGCCTTTCACATATAATGGGATTCTTTTTGTGAGGCATAGCGGAAGAACCTCTCTGCCCCTTCTTAAATGGCTCTTGAACTTCCAGGACCTCTGTTCTCTGGAGATGCCTGAACTCCACAGCCATTCTCTCTATTGAAGAGGCCGTAATTGCCAGCGCCGAAAGAAACTCGGCGTGTATATCCCTCGGGATGATCTGGGAGGAAACAGCGGTCGGCCTCAGACCGAGCTCGCCCAGAGCAATACTCTCGATCTCCGGCAAAATATTAGCGTAGTTTCCAACGGCTCCACTCAGTTTCCCAACTGAGCAACCATCTATAGCTACGTTCAAGCGAAGGATCGCCCTCTCTATTTCAACAAAGAACGATAGAAACTTCAGCCCAAACGAAGTGGGTTCAGCATGTATGCCGTGAGTCCTACCCATACATACTACATCTTTATAGGCAACTGCTTTTTCTTTCAGTGCTCTCGAGAGCTGTTCCAGAGACCCGACAATAAGGCGCCCGGACTCTCTAACGGCAAGCGAAAGGGCAGTGTCCACAACATCGGATGATGTTAATCCAAGATGGAAATAACGGGCTTCATCCCCCATTCCCTGTGTCACGAACTTTATGAAAGCAATGACATCGTGATCTACTTGCTTTTCAATTTCGGCAATCGCTTCCAAATCAATTCTTGCTGCGGACTTCATCTTTTCAAGTGTTCCTTGAGGAATTCGCCCTGTCTTCTCATAGGCATTGACGACGGCCAGTTCCACTTCGAGCCATCTCTCATACTGGGCTTCCAGTTCCCAAAGTTCTTTTAGGGGGGAAAGCGCATATCTCTCTATCATAGTCTACCTCCCATCCAACAGATAATAGTTTACATCAAACCGTCTGCCATTGTTTTTCATATGTGTCATTCCAATGAAAAAGGTTATGGTCAAATCGGAACAGATATGAAGAGAATTGGGAACCGCGTCCGTCTGGCTTCTGCCGGGATTTGACAAAAGCAGACTGGTTATCATATCCGAAGAACCAACTCAGAATGAGATAGGAAAGTGAAGCTTCTAATGGGGGGGCCGTCTCTAAGAGTCAATAAATCAGCCTAACGGCCCATTCAAATACGGCGCTGACTTCTTCACCTTTTGAGATCACAAAGTCAATTATCTGGTCGGCCGTTCTTGGCAATCTGAGAAGGTAATCCCCAACTCCACTCTGCTCTTATATTGCAGTTACACCTCTAGCCTCTCCTCCAATAGCCACTCTTGCAGATGTAAAGCCTCCTATCGCGTAGTTTCTGGCAATAGCTGCTCCTCCCACTGCAAAATCATAAGAAACCGCAAGGCCCCCGCCTGCTAGATACAACGCAGTTGCCAATCCGCCAAATGTAGAGAAAAGACTGGCAGACAATCCACCCAGAGAAAGCTGAAGAGAAAGCGCTACCCCTCCAAAGCTGAAAAGTCCGATTGAAACTCCACCAATGGCCAACACTCCGATTGCCACATTCACGACTGCAATGATGCCTTTTGCAACTCCAAACGGACGCGTATTAATGTGGATGAAAGGCAGGCCTAAAACAGTTGCCTTAGAAATAAATTCATAACCGGCGTGGCCTCCGATACCGCAAGTCCGAGAAAACCTCGTGCGAACCTGAGGGTAAGTCGATTTCCTCTCTTCTATAAATTCTCTGGCATACGAAGCGGGGTTTCCCAGCACTTCAAAAGGATCCCCTTTACCGCTGTCGAAGACCTTGTTTTGGATATCGTAGTTCATTTCTCTTCTAATTTTCTCTTTCGATTCTCTGTCGGCACTGATAGTGCTCAGTGCGCTTCGAATATACTGAGAGATTCTTTTCTCACTAATCATCTCTTCCCCCGGTTTCAGGCCCGACAAGATCGGGAGATTCCGGATCAGTCATACGCCTTCATTATCTCCCTATCCTCTTTCATCAGGTGTTCCGCTTTTTCATACATGTCTGATTTCTCCCAGAATGAAAGCTTCTCGTGGGCGGTGAGATATTTCATTGGTATGGGATGAGTCCCAATCACGACTGGAATCTCATAGTAACTCTCAATGAACTCCTTGAATTGACTTAGTCGTGGACAAGGTGGATAACCCACCACCATTCCAGTTGCGAGATGAATTACTTCGGCTCCGTTCTTGATCATTTCTTGAGGCACGTATTCTACATTTCCCCCCGGACAGCCTCCACAATAAGAATAACCGACAAGAACCAGTTCTTCTTCATCAGGATAAATGGAAAAACCACCCACATGTTCTCTCATTGCTCTGAGACATTTCCCTCCCCCACAACTCTGATACCGACCACAAATGATTATTCCGATTTTCTTCACAGAGACACCCCTTTATAATGCGAAATACTTATTATCATCATTATAGCAACTTATGGTGCTTTTGCTTCTTCGGTCGTACTATTGCCTATCTCGAGAAATAGCTGTATAATTCAACGGTTCAATTTTTGGAGGTCGATATGAAGGATTTCACTAGGCGAATGCTTTCCATTGCGATACCTATAACACTTCAAAATCTAATATCTACCGGCCTCAATCTCATTGACAACCTTATGATTGGACAATTAGGCACAACCGCAATAGCTTCCGTGGGTCTGGTGAATCAGGTGGTCTTTATTCTCAATATTCTCACCTTTGGAGTTTCTAGCGGAGCCGGAATATTCGTTTCGCAGTACTGGGGAAAAAGAGACGAAAAGAACATCGAGAAGACGCTCGGGCACATTCTCTACATTACCATGGGAGCCGCCGTTGTATTCTTTGTGCTGTTGTTCTTTTTCCCCGAAAGAGTATTAATGATCTTCACTACCGATACTGAAGTAATAAGAACCGGCGCGACATATGCAAGGCCAGTAGCCTTTTCAACGTTCCTGACATCATTTTCTTTTATTATCGCGATGGCTTTGAGAACAGTGGAAAAAGCCAGAATCCCTATGTATGTAAGTCTTGTCGCTCTGTCGATCAATACAGTGGTGAACTACGTGCTGATTTTTGGTTTTGGACCGATCCAACCTCTAGGTGTTTATGGAGCATCACTAGCAACTCTCCTGTCAAGATTTGTGGAGTTCGTGATTTTTGTCAATATTGTCTTGCGAAGGAAAACCCCTGTAAGGCTTTCTAAATTCGCCTTCAAGTTCGAAGCTCCTTTTTTCAAAAGGCTTATGAAATATGCTACTCCAGTGATAGTAAATGAGTTTTTGTGGAGCCTGGGCATTACAATGTACTCGCTTGTTATGGCAAGAATGGGTACTGAGTTTATAGCTGCCAGGAATATATCCAGCACCATCGAAAACTTCGGGTTCGTCATTTTTGGCGGATTAGCTTCAGCGACAGTTGTCATGGTAGGAGCAGAACTGGGAAGAAATAACTTCACTCAGGCAAAGTATAACGCAAAGAAGCTGCTTCAGCTTACTGTGATGACCGCAGTGGCAACCGGCCTCATCATCATTCTGCTTTCGAGGATCATCGTGAATTTCTACAATATAGATCAGGGACTCAAGAATATTGTCCTAACCATAATTATCATTGTGGGCATCTCCCAGCCAATCAAAATGTTTAATGCAGTGAACATCGTTGGAGTTCTCCGAAGCGGAGGAGACACCAGAGCAGCTATGATCATCGAGATTGCATCGCTTTGGGGAGTGGGAATTCCTCTTGTGGCCGTCACCGGACTGGTACTGAAATGGCCGCTCACTCTCGTCTACGTCGCGATGATGATTGAAGAACTCTTCAAGGCAATTCTGGGAGTCAGAAGGACTTTGACATGGAAGTGGCTGAAAAACGTTGTTGATTAGCAGCATCCGGGATCAAAAAAAGGCCGAGTAACAATTTCTTCGGCCCTTGATTGACTTGTCACGCAAGCTGCTTCTTACTCAGGTCTGCAAAAACCTAAGGAATAGCTGAGCGTAAATTCTTGCCACAAGAAGAACATCTTCAATCGATATCCTTTCATTTGGCTGATGGGCCAGTTCAACGTTTCCGGGCAACAAAGCTCCGAAAGCCACGGCATTTGGCACTGCCCGGGCATATGTTCCTCCACCAATAGCTATCGGTTCTTCATCATTTCCCGTCACTTCCTTATATACTTCTCTGCACATCTTTACCAATTCCGATTCGGGAGATACATAAAGCGGCTTCTGGTGATGAAAGCTTTCGACCCGGAATCCATTGAAAACCTCTTCAATCTGCGATCTTATCATTGCTTCATTGAAGAAAACGGGGTATCTGATATTAATTACAAGCTTCAGGACTCCGGCTTGAAGCCTGAGAGTTCCCATATTGAGAGTCAATTCTCCAGACATCGAATCCCTTCCGGAAATTCCTAACGATTCGCCATAGAATTCGTAACCAATCTTGTTTCTTATTGTACTCAAAAGCCTCTTCATCTCAGAATCTTCCAGAGGAAGCTCCGCGAGAAGATCTACCAGAGCTGCCAATGCGCTCTGCCCTTTATTTGGGGTGGATCCGTGAGCGGAGACTCCCGTTATCGAAATCTCAACTCTTCTATCCGACTTATTTATCTCTAGTTTAGTATTATTTTTCGGTGAGAAGGAGCGAATTTTCTCTAGAATCTCGTCGTCTGCACCCCTGAGAACTACCTTTGCTGACGAAGCAACCATGTTTGGTGCTTCTCCGGCAGTCAAGTTCTCGATTACCAGCCCTTTCTCTCTACTGATGGCAGGTGCTGAAATCCCGTAATTCACTATTCCTTTCTCCGCAAAAATCACAGGAAAAGCGGCATCGGGTGTCACAGAAAAATCTGGGATTTCTTCGTGCTTGACATAGTACTTCATACACTCCCAGCCAGTTTCTTCGTTTGTTCCGAAAATCAGCCTAATCCTCTTGGAGGGCTTCTTAACATAGTTCTTTACTGCCTTGAGAGCATAAAGTGCTGCAATCATAGGGCCTTTGTCATCCTGAGTTCCTCTTCCCCAGATCTCTCCGTCCTTCACCAGGCCGCTGTAAGGTGGAACTTCCCAACCTTCTCCTTCTGGAACTACATCAAGGTGACCAAGAACACCGAAAGTCTCGCCCAATCCATAATCTACTATGCCTACATACCCATCGGCGTTCCTTGCCTCAAAGCCTAGCTTCTGCGCCAGCTTGATAGTTTGATCAAGCGAATCCCTTACTCCTTTGCCAAAGGGACCGCCATCCACCGGAGTATCCTGAACCGACTTGATTTTAATTGAATCGGATATTGATCTTACCAGTTCCTCCTTCAGGGAAATCACAATTTCGTCAAGTTTTCTATCCACTTTTCTCCTCCTTACACTATTATCTCTTTTATTTCCTGTGACTCTCCTCTTTTGCATAATAGAGTTCCCTCACTACTCGCCACCAAAATATAGCCATCAATGCCGGATATTGCCAGCTTCTTCTGTGTGTGATTGATCAGCAAACAGTTTTTCACCTCTCTTGTTGAGAATTCTCCTTCAATTGCGTTCCCGTTCTTGTCTTTAATTAGCAAATCATAAACCGCATCCCAGGACCCTATGTCATTCCAGTAGAAATTCCCCTGCACAGTAACAACTCTAGAAGACCTTTCCATTAGACCGTAGTCAATCGAAATCTTCGGAAGTCTCTCATAGATCTCTTCGATTTCTTCGGGCCTGTCTTTGATCTCGCAGATTACAGAAAATAGATCGGGGAAGTTCTCTGAGAGCTCTGAATCAAAAACGCTCTTCCTCCAAACAAACATCCCCGAATTCCAAAGAAACCTGCCTGACCGAAAATACTGCTGAGCAGTCTCGTAGTCAGGCTTTTCGTGGAACTTCTTCACCGCATAGACCTCATCGTTTTCATCAACCACATTCCCCCTCTCTATGTATCCATAGCCTGTGTAGGGATGTGTGGGAGTTATTCCTATAGTAACAAGCGATTCGTGAGACTCAGCAAATCTGATCGCCGTCCTTAACGTCTTCAGAAAATTCTCTTTATCTCTTATTACGTGATCTGCGGGAACAATAACCATAGTGTCTTCGGGAGAAAACCTACTGCTCCCGAGAGCGATGGCGGGAGCAGTGTTTCTTCTCATCGGCTCGAAAATCACATTTTCACTCGGGAAGAGAGGCAGATAGTACTGCATAAGAGGATATTGCTCTCTTGTAGTAATTATGATTGTCTCGTCGGTAAGCTCCTCCATTCTTTCGATAGTCTCTTCAATCATCGTTTTGTTTGACCCAAACTTGTGAAATTGCTTGGGTCTTTTTTTTACGCTAACAGGCCAAAGCCTTTCCCCTATTCCCCCAGCCATTATTAGAGTCTTGACCATGCACATCTCTCCTTCCCGATAGATCCGATATCTATAGCATACCAGAAAGGTAGAGCTTTACCCGGCAAAGGCGGAGAGGTAATTTTTCGGAAAAATCGTGTATAACAGAATAGAAAGAGAGACATAGAAAGTATTGTTCGACCCTGTACGCTTCTAATTAGCGCCGGCGAGCTTTGATAAAGTTACAGTTTGAAGGCAAAATAAATGAAGGAGGTGTTGTTTTGGAAAAGACGATGGTTAGAGTGAGAATGAGTCTTCATGATGCTCATTACGGGGGAAACCTTGTTGATGGAGCAAGAATCCTTCAGATGTTCGGAGACGTGGCTACTGAGCTCTTGATTAAAAGCGATGGCGATGAAGGGCTTTTCAAAGCCTATGATAACGTTGAGTTTCTCGCTCCCGTCTACGCAGGGGATTACATTGAAGCAACAGGGGAAATTGTCTCTAGAGGCAACACCTCTAGAAAGATGACATTTCAAGCCTTCAAAGTTGCTCAGGCAAGACCTGATATCAATGATTCCGCGGCTGAGAGCCTTTCTGAACCTGTCCTAGTATGCAGAGCTAGTGGTACATGCGTAGTACCCAAGAACAAGCAGAGGAAAAACGATGGATAAGTTGATAATCACTGCAGCTCTTACCGGTGCAGAAGTCACGAAAAAACAACAACCGGCGCTACCGGTTTCTCCTGAAGAAATCTCGGAGGCAGCATACGATTGTTTTCTCTCAGGAGCGAGCATTGTCCACGTTCACGCAAGAGACTCGTCTGGAAAGCCCACACAAGATCGTGAAATCTATAGAGAAATCATGGAAAGAATCAGAAGCAAGTGCGATCTGATATTCCAGCCATCCACCGGTGGAGCAGTATGGCATAAAGTGGAAGAGAGATCTCAACCTCTTGAGATCAATCCGGAGATGGCGACCCTCTCTGCCGGAACGTGCAACTTTGGAGATGATGTCTTCTTCAATTCAGAGAAAACAATGGAGTATTTCGCTCTGGAGATGAAAGAGAAAGGAATAAAGCCTGAGATAGAGGTATTTGAAAGAGGCATGATAGAAAATGCTCTACGTTTGCAAAAAAAAGGACTGTTAAGAAGCCCAATACACTTTGACTTTGTTCTTGGTGTTCCGGGTGCCTGCCCAGGGAATATCGAAGACCTGATTCACATGGTTAACAATATACCGACTGACAGTACCTGGACCGCAGCAGGAATTGGTAGGTATGAGCTCCCTTTGGCAACAGTTGCCATCCTGATGGGAGGACATGTTAGAGTGGGATTTGAAGACAATATCTACTATAGAAGGGGAGAGCTTGCGGTTTCTAACGCTCAGCTGGTGGAGAGAGTAGTGAGAATCGCAAAAGAGTTGGGCAGAGACATAGCAGCTCCTAACGAAGCAAGAGAAATACTTGGAATTAGGAGGAAAGATAAATGAAGGGATGCCCATTTGGGAGCCATAGAGTTATTGAGCCGCTCGGATTTCTCCCTCAAGCAGCGAGAAAAATTGACAACTCAGAGGATCTTTATGACAATGAAATCTCCGTTGATGTGGAAACCCTTAACGTTGACTCCGCTAGTTTCACCCAGATGAGAGAAGCTTGCAAAGACGATGAATTGGGAATCGCTGCCATGATAATCGATATAGTCAACAATAGGGGGAAGCTTCAGAATCCAGTTACAGGCTCAGGAGGAATGCTAATTGGTCGAGTCTCGCGGATAGGAGAAGCCCTTAAAGACCGTAAATTAGAAGTTGGCGACAGAATTGCCTCACTTGTTTCGCTATCCTTGACGCCGCTGAAAATCGAGAGGATTCTGAAGGTGCATCTCGAAAAAGATCAGGTGGATGTCGAAGGGAAGGCTATACTGTTTGAGAGTGGGATATACGCAAAACTGCCATCAGATATTCCCGCTAAGATGGCCCTTGCAGTTCTGGACGTTGCGGGAGCTCCGGCGCAAGTCGACAAGCTTGTGCAGCGTGGTATGAGTGTAGCAATACTTGGGGGTGGCGGAAAATCCGGAGTGTTATGTTGCTACCAAGCGATGAAGAAATGCGGTGACTCAGGAAAAGTGATTGTAGTAGAATATTCTGAAGAAAATGCGAAGAGGATCCGAGAGCTTAACCTTGCCCATGAGGTAGTTATTGCAGATGCAACAAAGCCTCTTGAAGTTTACAATAAGATTCACGAACTGACAGCAGGTAAGCTCTGTGATGTGGTAGTAAACAATGTGAATGTTCCCAACACTGAGATGAGCTCGATACTCGTTACCAAAAACGAAGGCATAGTTTATTTCTTCAGCATGGCCACCTCCTTTACCAGAGCGGCCCTAGGAGCAGAAGGTGTCGGGAAGGATATTACCATGATCATCGGGAACGGGTACACCAAAGGCCACGATGAGCTTGCGTTGGACATTTTGAGAGAATCAGACAGTATTAGAAGGCTTTTTCAGAAGCTATACATTTGAGGTGGAGCAATGCGAGATTACAGGGAAATTCCAATGTGGAAAGAGGTTACTACTGCTCAATGGAGTGACTGGCGCTGGCAGGTTGCCAACAGAGTGAAGTCGGTTGAAGGTCTGAGGCAGATCATTGAGATCACCGAAGAAGAGGCCCTCGGAATTGCCGAGTGCCTTAGAACACTTCGAATGTCAATTACACCGTACTATGCAACTCTCATGGACCCAATCAATCAAAGATGCCCGATAAGAAGGCAGGCAGTTCCCACGGACAAGGAACTGAGAATCGACAGATGGGATATGATTGACCCACTTCATGAAGATGAAGACTCTCCGGTTTCGGGACTCACTCACAGATATCCCGACAGGGTCCTCTTTCTAATTACAGACCAGTGCTCGATGTACTGTAGGCATTGTACACGACGAAGATTTGCCGGTCAACTCGATAAGCCAAGAACGAGAAAGGAAATTGACGATGCACTTGAATACATTAGGCAAACCCCAGAGGTAAGAGATGTGCTGCTCTCCGGAGGAGATGCATTGCTTGTAGGAGACGAATATCTCGAGTACATTCTTAGCGAGCTGAGAAAGATCCGCCACGTGGAGATAATCAGAATTGGCACCAGGACACCTGTCGTTCTTCCCCAACGAGTGACTCCCGAACTTGTAGAAATGCTGAGAAAATACCACCCGATTTGGATTAACACTCATTTCAACCATCCACTGGAGATCACTCCCGATTCTACGAGAGCATGCGAAATGCTCGCTGATGCAGGAATACCGTTGGGAAATCAATCCGTTCTCCTTCGAGGAGTGAATGATTCCCCCTACATAATGATGGAGCTCGTACACCAGCTTGTCAAAATACGAGTTAGACCCTATTACATATATCAGTGTGACCTCTCACAAGGCATCGGCCATTTCAGAACTTCCATAAGGAAAGGAATAGGAATCATGGAGTCTTTGATTGGAAATACTTCGGGACTATGCGTTCCAACGTTCGTGGTCGATGCCCCTGGCGGAGGCGGTAAGATTAGAGTGATGCCCCAGTACAACATCTCCGAGTCAGATAGAGTAGTCGTTCTAAGAAATTATGAAGGAGTAATCACCACGTATCATGAGCCGGAGGATACTTCCAGCGACGTTGATGACAGTCTCTATAAAGAGAAATACGAGTTTACGGGTGTCTCCGACCTTCTTTATGGAAATTCCATGAGTTTCGAACCCACGACCCTTCAGAGAAGAGAAAGAATTAAGAAGTGGAAAGAAAAGAAGGTGAAGAAATGAGATTTCGAGATTTCTATGAAGGCAAAAGTTTCTCTACAAAGAGAGTGATCACAACAGCTATGGTAGATTCATTTGCCGAGTTGACTGGCGACAAGAATCCTGTTCATACTGACGAAGAATTCGCGAAAAACACACGTTTTGGAAGGAGGATAGCTCACGGGATGCTTTCTGTAGGAATCATCTCGGCCATCCTTGGAAATGACTTTCCTGGACCGGGTTCTATCTACATGAAACAAGAAGTCAAGTTCTTGAAGCCAATCTTTTTGGAAGAGGAAGTGAAGATCACTATCGAAATCCTCGAGAAAAACGAAGAGAAAAAGAGACTACTGGTTGGTACAACTGTCGAGAAGAGCAATGGAGAGAAGGCAGTTGACGGCGAAGCATTGCTGCTCTTCACTGGAGAATGAGACCTCCCATCAGCGTCATAGAATTAACCGATGGAATTGAAACAGTATCCGTGATCGGCCTGGAAAAGAACACCGGTAAGACGGTCGTACTTAATCGGCTGTTGAGAGAGTTTAGAAAAGAGGGAGTCTCTGTTGGACTGACATCAACGGGACTTGAAGGTGAGAAGATAGACCAGATTTTCCTGAATAAAAAGCCCGAGATCAATGTCAGTAAAGGCACTTATTTCGCAACATCCGAGAAGGACTTCCACAACCGACGGTTTTCCGCCACTGTGTTAGACCTGAGGGATTACAGATCCCCTCTCGGCAGAACGGTCTTCGCAAGAGCAGAGACTGCTGGCGAAGTAATAATTTCGGGGCCATCTATTCTGGACTATCTGTGCGAAACTGTAAAGACGTTGAAATCCTATGGCTGTGATAAGGTTCTTATAGATGGTTCTACATCGAGACTTAGCCCCGGAGCTCCACGAATATCGGACGGATTAATCCTTGCAACCGGTGCCGCTCTGTCGATGAACTTAGAAGAATTAGTAAGAAAGACACGTTTTGCGGTGAAGCTGATCTCTCTTCCCGGTGCAGAAAGAGAGCTCCGAAATCGCCTACTCCCCCTCGAGATCGGTGTATGGATAGATGATAATGGGGTCTTTGAAAGACTATCCTCCTCATCCTTGACAGCATCGTACTCAAGCACAGATACTGTGGGGAAAACAATCTACATAAACGGATCACTGACATCTTCCGTTTTGCTTCGTCTTGCAGAACCCGGAACGAGAGTAGTAATTAGAGATTTTTCATGTATTTTCGTTGACGAACAGACTCTCGTGAAGTACGAAAGATCCGGAGGAAGACTTGAAGTTGTTTATCCAGCCAATCTCATCGCGGTAACGGTGAACCCTTATTCGCCAACAGGTTTCAGTGTCAAGTCAAGAGAGCTTGTAGAAGCCCTGGAGAAGTTTGTCAGTGTTCCCGTAATCGATGTTCTGGAGGAGACGGCAAATTGAAATACCTTGACTGCGGATTTGAATACATAATCTCTCTCATTGAGCCAATAACACCTATTGGAAGAGAGGCGCTGCGCAACCTCACCTTTCTTACCACCAGAAAGTCAATAGAAGAAATTCACAGAAGGCAAGAGGAGATTCTCAAGAAGGAAGAGATCGTACCTTCACTTAAGCGAATTTTATCAAGGATCCGGGATGTTAGGGGGACAATCTCAAACCTCTCCGGTGGAAATTTGCTTGAGGATATAGAGCTCTTTGAAATCAAGAGCTTCACTTACTGGTGCGAAAAGCTTAGGGAAGAACTAGGCACTTGCGGCTCATGGATGCAACTCCCATGCCTTTCGCCCGTATTTTCAATTCTAGACCCTGATAATTCCCAAACAGAGAGCTTCTATATCTCCAATAACTTCGACGATGCACTCGGTGAGGTTAGGGAGGAGCTTCACAGGTTACAGCGAATAGGTGGAGAACATACCAAGAGTCTTGATGAACTTGTTCAGAAGAACTTCGAGATTGAGAGGAGGGTGAGAGCCGATCTTTCGGATAGACTAAGAGAGTATCGTGACGTCCTCGAGGAAGCGATTAACAAGACCGGAAACATAGACCTAGTAATCGCTCTCACCGATCTGAATAAGAAGCTAGGCTTGAGGAAACCAGAAATCTCTTCTGGAGAGTATGAGTTCGAAGACCTCTTCAATCCAGAGATATCCGAGAGCCTCAGAAAAAAGGGGAAGGAGTTCCAGCCATTTTCAGCAAACTTTGGACGAAAGGTTGTCATCGTTGGCGGTAACATGACCGGGAAATCCGTTCTTCTCAGGAGTGTCGCTCTTCTTCAAACAATGTTTCAGTACGGTCTCTTTGTTCCTGCAAATAAAGCTTTTATTCCCGTGTACGAGTCGGTGGTTTATTTCAGCGGGGACAAACAGTCTTTCACCGATGGTCTGTCGTCGTTTGCGGGAGAAATTCAACACCTGAAAGAAGCAATCGAGATAGTTCAAGCGGAAATCGCGGGCCTGTTCCTGTTCGACGAGATCGGTCGGAGCACTAATCCTGTTGAAGGTCCCGCTTTCTTGATAGCCTCTGCCGATTATCTCGGTCGCAACCCCAAGTGCCGCTCCATTTTCACATCTCATTACGAGGAGGCACTCCAAATCAACTCCGCCCAGTTATTTATGATTAAAGGTGTTGATCACCACAGAATTGAAACCGAAAGAGACAGGGAGATTTCTTACTACGTTGACCACTCACTTATAGAAATGAGGGACAAAGTAATCTTTCCGAAGGAGGCTATTGCAATCGCCCGTATTATGGGACTTGACAAAAAATTCATAGAGCTGATAAAAGGCAATATCGTGGGAGGCTGTGAATGAAAGGAAAACTGAACTTAGACTGGAATAAAGTAGAAGAAGCGCGGAATTACTCTCGAAAGATAGCTGATGCAGTGCACAATTTCGTCAACGAACATACTACAGTTAGTGTAGAGAGAGCAATATGTAGGCTTCTCGGGATAGATGGAGTCGATGAGTACGGTGTTCCAATGTCAAACGTAGTTGTCGATCACCTCAAATCCGCGAACCTATTAAGCGAAGGCGCAGCATACGCAATAGGCAATGCCATACTCGTAACCGGTCTCTCTCCACAGAGAATTGCTGAGGAGATCTCACATGGCAGACTTGACCTGAGAAGTCTCGGTTACCGACCTGAAGTCGAAGTCTTTGGAGCTATCGACGGTTTAGTGGAAGAGACAGTTGAGAAGATTCGCTTGAATCGAGTTAAGCGCGACTCTCTTATACAGGAACTGGGTGAAGGCAAGAAACCTTATCTCTATGTGATAGTAGCAACTGGAAACATTTATGAGGATGTGGTTCAAGCAAGGGCGGCAGCAAGGCAAGGCGCCGACATAGTAGCAGTAATCAGATCGACGGGGCAGAGCCTTCTGGATTATGTCCCCTTTGGACCGACAACGGAAGGTTTCGGTGGAACATACGCCACTCAAGAGAATTTCAGAATAATGCGGTCTGCGCTTGATGAAGTTGGAGAAGAAGTAGGAAGATATATCAGGCTCTGTAATTATTGCTCCGGACTTTGCATGCCGGAAATTGCGGCAATGGGAGCTATTGAAAGACTTGATGTCATGCTGAACGATGCCCTTTACGGTATCTTGTTCAGAGACATAAACATGAAGAGGACCATAATCGACCAATACTTTTCAAGGGTCATTAATGGATTCGCCGGAGTAATAATCAACACCGGTGAAGATAACTACCTGACTACTGCCGATGCCTATGAAGAAGCCCACACGGTACTGGCTTCCCAGTTCATAAACGAAAGGCTGGCATTAATGGCAGGTATTCCCGAGGAACAGATGGGTCTTGGGCACGCTTTTGAAATGGATCCCTCAATAGAAAACGGCTTCCTGTACGAACTTGCTCAAGCGCAGATGAGCCGGGAGATATTTCCGAAGGCGCCACTGAAATACATGCCTCCTACAAAGTTCATGACAGGAAACATCTTCATGGGTTACGCTCAGGATACTCTTTTCAATGTGATTTCCATCATGACTAATCAAGGCATTCAACTCCTTGGAATGCTTACTGAAGCGATTCACACTCCCTTCATGAGCGACAGGTACCTTGCAATTGAAAACGCACGGTACATATTCAATAACCTGCGAAATCTTAGTGATGAGATAGTATTCAAAGAAGATGGCATAATCCAGGAAAGAGCTTCCAGAGTGTTAGATGAAGCCGTGGATCTACTGAAGGAAATTCAATCAGTAGGTTTGTTTGAGACACTAGAGAAGGGGACTTTTGCAAACATAAAGCGATCACTCCACGGCGGAAAAGGACTGGAGGGAGTCGAAAAAAAGGGAAACAGCTACAGGAATCCATTTATCGAGAAGATGCTTGGAGGGAGTTATGATGGATAAAAACTCATACAAAAAGAATGAACTTCCTGCTGCAGTAGATCTCACCAGGATCACTCCCTACGGAGACACGATGAACGACGGCAAAGTTCAGCTCAGCTTTACTCTTCCTCTACCTGGAGGTCCCGAGGCCGATGAGGCTGCCAGATTATTGATGCGAAAGATGGGCCTAAAAAATCCTCAGATCTCATTTTCAAGAGAGATGACGACCGGATTCACTTTTTTTGTAGCATACGGAGAATCCTCCCATTCAGTTGACTACACTTCTATTAGAGTTCCCAAGATAGCAATGGAGAAACTGTCTATGGAGGAGATCGACAGGTTCATTGAAGAGCGGATAGGGAGAAAGGTAGTTGTGGTTGGAGCTAGCACAGGAACGGACGCTCACACTGTTGGCATTGACGCAATAATGAATATGAAAGGCTTTGCAGGTCACTATGGGTTGGAACGATACAGGAACATAGATGCTCACAATCTAGGTAGCCAGGTCCAAAACGAGGAGTTGGTAGCAAGGGCAATTGAACTAAATGCCGATGCTATTCTGGTATCTCAAACTGTAACTGCCAAGAACGTTCATCTGAAGAATATGACTGCCCTTGTGGAGCTTCTTGAAGCGGAAAACATTAGGAAGAAGATCGTTTTGGTGGCAGGTGGAGCAAGAATAACTCATGAACTGGCAAAGGAATTGGGATACGATGCGGGATTCGGGCCAGGCACTTTTGCTGAAGATGTAGCAAGTTTCATTGTCCACAAACTCGAGTCTGTGGTCTGATAACTTGTGATAGAATCTACCATCGTAGCTTAAGCGGAGGTAAGGTGTTTTGAATACGCTCGTAGTAGTTAATCCAAATGCCAGTCATGGTCAAGCAGGCCGTGAGTTTGAAAGCTACATCTCCGAACTGATTCGCGAAAAACTTGGTGATTATGACCTACACATAACGACGGGTATAGGTGATGCTCTGCAGTTTGTGGCTCTTAACAGCGGCTACGAGAGAATAATAAGTGTTGGCGGAGACGGGACTCTGAATGAGGTCATAAACGGAATGAAAGCTGGCAATTCGGGAGCTTCTATCGGCATAGTCGCCGTTGGCTCAGGGAATGATCTCGCGAGAGCCATAAACCTTGAACAAGACTACAGAGAAATGGTGAAAATAGCATCTGGAAAGAGAATTCGCGAGATCGACCTGCTAAGGGTAAACTTCAAAGATTTCAACGGCACTAATTCAACTAGATATGCAGTAAACGTTGTTGGAGCAGGTTTCGATGCGGCAATCACTAACCTGAAGTTCCCGAACTGAGCAAGCAAGAAATAGCTATCTGAAAGGATTTCAGAGAAATGAAGTGATTATTTCTGTCTACGTTTGCTGAGTTGTTTCAATCCGACAAGTTCAAGAGCTTTTCTCTGTACCTCGTTGGGAGTTGTTATTATCGTGAATGAAGGTATCTCCGGTACCGCAGGTACCCTGGCATCGTTACAGACAATCGTACTCATTTCAGATAGAAGAGTCTGAAAGCTGTGTACCGGTGTCCCGTCACTCAGCTTCTTCTTCCTCGTCTTCTCAAGTGCGCTTTTGGATCTAATAGCCTGTAGTACATGTTCTCTATCGGTATATTCGTCAGTGAAGATCAGGCTCTTCCATAACTCCCTCAAATGCCATTCAACATAATACGCTAGCATGCAGAGAAATATGTGAGCCCTCACTCTCTTCTCAAGCCAGTGGTGTATTGGCCGTATCTTCAGATCCACTCCCTTTAGCGTCCTGAATGCCCTCTCAACTCTGGATAGACTCTTGTAGCTGTACACCACTTCTTCTGCAGTCAACTTCTCTTTCTCTACACTGGTTCGGATTATATAAAATCCATCAAGAGAAGCTTCAAAGGCTATACTTTCTTCATTTCTCCTGTAATCGAACTTCCCATCCTCTATCTTGAAAATGAAATGCTTGGCCATCTTGTACCTGTTCTCTATCCTTCCCAGTGCCTGCCCTATCTTCCCCGCCTCTCTCAACCTTCCTGAAGCGATCCTTCTCAAGAGTTTGTTCAGGTTTTCTTCAGTCACCCTGAGTAAGTCTTCTCTCGTTCTCCTTCTCTCTTCTGCAAGAAAGGGATTCCTGCAGACTATTAACCTCTCCCCAGGATAATCGGGTGAGTCTATCTCAAGAAGGTCTCTCTCGTCAAATAAGCTCAGCTGTAAATACCCATTTTCAAAGAGACTCTTAATTGTAGGCCCTCTAAAGGCACTAATCCAGTCAACTCCACCGAGAGCCTTCAATCTGTCTATCTGCCCCTGCGTTAACATCCCTCTGTCTCCGACCACGACGAACCTTTCTACTTTGAACTCTTCCTTTACCTTGTCTACCTGTTCCCCTATCGTTTTAGTGTCACTCGTACATCCCGGATATACCTGTATGGATATTGGTATACCTTTAGAATCCGTCATGAGTCCATAGACTATCTGTTTCTTTCCCTTCTTCTTGTCTCTGTTATAACCATAACTCGCAAGCTTACAATGACTCCCTTCATAGTAACTCGAAGAGACATCGTAAAGAACAAGACTTCCTTCTCTTAAGTGTCTCTGCGCAAGTTTCCTTTCTATCGTCTCTTGCCTCTGGAGCAACCAGTCCAGAGCAGTATATAACTCATCTTCGTCCGCATCTTCCACTGAGAACTCTTCGGGAATAGTGGTATTATCCCACCAGCGTATTGTGGAAAGCTTCGTCTGAGGGTTTATTATCCTTGCAACTATCATCGCCTCTATTAGATCGCTTTCTCTACTCCTTCGAGAAGAAAGCAATTCGGAAATACCTAGATCCTCCATTACCTTACTTATAACCGCAACATTACCATGAGCTCTCGACCGAGTAATCTCAATTGCCTCTTCGGATGGAAGAAAGACTCTCCCCTGGAGACTCTCTTTGACTAACTCTCTAGTAACTTCTGGCAATTCAGTAAGGTTGGCAATGGTTTGCTGTTTCACCTTACCATCTTCTCGATAGCTTCTTCTCAGAAGATAAGTGAAGTATTCTCTGTCCTTGTACTTACTCACAATCTTAGCTAAATAAAGGCCTTTAGGTTTGTAATTCATAACAGAATCATAGCACAAAGAAACGAGCGAAGTCAATTGTAAATTGACCATTTACTGTCTACACTTTCACAACATTCTTGTGCCTTTTTTCTCTCTGGGAAAGAGTCTCATTAATTTCCTGTCGGGGAACTTCAGACTAACAGAATGAACAAATCGAGATTCAAGACCAGTGGAAAGATGGCATACCTGCTTTCCTTTCTGATCGAATTCATCACTTCGAGAACTTATCCGCTAAGTTTCACCATTGACGGAGAAAAGTTCTCGGACAGATTCTTTTTTCTTACTATGGCAAACGGAAACTACTTTGGAGGAGGAATGAGAATCGCCCCCAAAGCGCTTGTAGATGATGGGCTCATGGACATAGTTGGTGTCTCAAAGATGTCAAAGCTCCGTCTTCTGTACCACTTCCCGAAGATCTATCGCGGCGAACATCTAGTCGTGGATACAGTAAGCTACAGAAACGCCAGATCTATTTCTGTCATAAGCGACAGAGATGTAATTATTCAGATGGATGGGGAGGTTGTCGGAACCCTGCCCATGGAAATCTCCATTTGCGACAAAGCTCTAAAACTGGCTTCAGCGTAGGACTCTCAGATTCATTATTGCACTGTCAAAAGTAAGATATGAGCTGAAATCAAATGTTGAACCCTCAAACACATACTCTTTGTCTCCGGTATATGACAGATCTGTTCTAATATTCCGTATGGCAGCATTAGCTTTCAGAATAGACCTAATACCGTCTGGGATAATAATCTCTGAGTTGATAATGGCAGCATTGACTTTAGTATTTGAGGGGCCCACTTCAGGTATAATCAATTTTGTCTTAATAACAGCCCCGCTCAACTTCAGTTCGTCAACTTTCAGCTCAGCCAGATTGAACCTGCCATTCATTACCGCGCTGTCAAACTTGAGCACATAGTTATAATCTGGGTTCAGCTTAATCACTACGGTACTTGTTCCAAGCCAAGAGACGTTTGAATCAGGTCTTATCACAAACCTTTGAGATAGCTGCGTACTATCCTCTTCAATCCTGAGATCGGTGCCTCGAACTGAATATTCGACTACCGCAAACGTTGAAGACGCTACATCTTCCATCAATGATTCAACAGTAATGTTAGCCATCGCAAGGTTGAGTAAAATCTCAATGCTTCTGGAAGACTCAGAAGCCTCAAGTGTCACAGAATTCCTAACGGCTTTCTCGCCCGAGAGAAATGGCGAGGGCCAAAAGAATATGAACAGCACAAAAGCGACAATAAGCAGGACATTAACGTATCTGATCCAGCGAAGGGCCTTTACGCTTGAAAGAATGCTTAACCCGACCAGGACAAGAATAATCGGCCAGTAATTTGCGAGATTGACCAGGGCATTGAGAAGTGTGTCTCCAGTGAACAATCCAAAGATCAGCAAGACACCAACCAAGACGAAAATCAATCCCATTGCAATTCTCATATAATCAGCTCCTGCTTACGGACTTATAGATTACGAACCCTCCACCTGCTATCAATACTATTCCAATAACAAACTTCCAGAATATCCCGCTGAAAATGTTCCAGGGAGTGAATGACCCTAACAAGAGTGCTATGCCAAAAACAATGAGAAGCCCAGCAATAATCAGCTTGCTTTTGTCATCCGAAAGCGCCTCTTTCTCTCCCTCTTCTATCGGCTTACCCTCCTCATCCATTATCACAACATTGTTCTCTTTGTTGATTGGAGCCCTCGGCACTATGAACATGCCGATGATATAAATCAGCAAACCGGCTCCACCTGCAAAAACAAGTGCAACAAAGACCAATCTTACAATCACCGGATCGATTCCTAAATACTCCCCTATTCCTGCAGCTAGACCGTCTATCACTTTGTCCTTTCTCGACTTGTAAAGCCTCTTCTCTAAGCTCACATAACCACCTCCCACGATGACTTCTGTGCAATAATACTACAAAAAACTCATACATCATAATACAATCTGATCAATTTCCACAAACAACAAACACTAAGCCAATGCGATTTCGAACAGTTTTCGTGTGAATAGTTTTTCGCTTCTGGAAAGACAAACATTCAGATTATCCAGTCATGGCGCCAGCTCCCACTGGTCAGAAATAAGCAGGCTTCACTTTGAATACTTGCGATTTTCTTAGCAAAACTATTTTAATCACCCTCCTTCAAAGATAACTGCTTTCATTCAAACATAGCTGGGTTTTGAATACAAGTTCATGGATGATACACTCTAGTTAAACGATTAACTAAACGTTTAACTAGAAATCGAGTGAGGGTCCATGAAATGGCTAATATGAAAGATGTTGCCAAACATGCTGGAGTATCGGTCGCGACAGTATCAAATGTAATATCTGGGAAGAAGTTCGTGAGTCCTGAACTGAAAAGCGCTGTCCTTGAATCCATAAACGCCCTTCAGTACAGACCAAGTAAAATTGCCAGAAGTCTGAAAATTCGAAAGTCATTCCTGGTTGGACTTCTGGTTCCAGATATAACTAATCCGTACTTCGCAGAAATTGCGAGAGGCGTGGAAAGCATTGCCCTCGATCACGATTATCAGATGTTTCTTTGCAACAGCGACGGAAAGAGTTACAGAGAAGAAGAGACGTTGATTTCCTTCCTTGGCCACGGAGTTGATGGTGTGATCAATGTTGCACCCAGAATGGAAGAGGGGCTTCTAGCAGATCTCTCAGATGGAATGCCCATGGTGATTCTTGACAGGCATCTCACAATCGAGAATCCACTAATTGACGTAATCTACACGAATAATTTCAAAGGTTCTGCTCAATTAGCCAGACACTTACTAAACAAAGGCCACAATAGATTCGCCTGCATAGCAGGGCCAAGTGATGTGCCCAGCGCAGTAAGAAGGCTTCAGGGATTCTGCAGCGAGCTCGAGAGAGATGGAATACGCAAAGGAGATATAAGAATCTATTACGGTAGCTTCAAATATGAAGACGGATTCAAGATAATGAAGCAGAAAATATTGAAACTTAAGAACAGACCTACTGCTATTTTTGCCGGGAATGACATGATGGCGTGGGGGGCAATCGAGGCAGCAAAACAGCATGGTTTAAAGATTCCGATAGATATCTCCATCGCGGGGTTTGACAATGTTCTTTACTCGTCACTAGTAATCCCGGCGATGACGACTGTGAATCAGCCGAAGTATGAAGCCGGAAGGGCAGCAATGAAGTTGCTTCTTGAGAAGATAATGAAGAAGCAGAGTGGTGAAGATGTCCACACGAGAAAGATAGAGCTGGATTCACAGCTTATAGTGAGGGAATCAACTGAAATATGACAAATCAATGGAGGTGAAGGAATGAAGACAAAGGGTATTCTTCACAACGATCTTGCAAGAGAAGTGGCAAGACTTGGCCACGGCGACATGTTAGTTATTACAGACAGAGGGTTTCCATTCCCAAGGCACGAAAACACAATCTGCATCGATGTATCGGTAGGAAGGGATCTCCCCAGGTTCGTAGATGTCGTTAAGGTCGTACTCGAGGAACTTGAAATCGAGAAGGTAATTATCGCTGACGAAACTAAATCGGTAAGCCCCGAAATCTATTCACAACTGAAGGAAATTGTTTCGCAAATCAAGAACAAGGGGAACGACATTGTAGAGGAGAATATACCTCATCCAGAATTTAAGGATCTAGTTCTAAATGGCAGTCTCCAAGGCAAAGAAGTCAAAGTATTTGTGAAGACAGGAGAGTTCACTCCCTACGCGAACATCATACTCGTTTCCGGAGTAGATTTCTAGATATCGATATTTTCTCTATTCATCGATCAAGGATACTGTTCTGCAGTTGCGCCGAAAGACAAAGAGGTGGTAATTGTGAAAAGAAACAAGGAAGTTCTTGAAGAAATATTCGAAATCGATAAACCCATTATAGGAATGATACACCTGCGTCCCCTCCCAGGTTCGCCAAGATATGATTCTGCCAGGTTTGGAATGAAGGAGATACTCAAGATCGCCGTTGAAGAGGCAAGAACCATGGAGGATTGCGGTGTCGACGGACTTCAAATAGAGAATATCTGGGACTTCCCTTATCTCAAGGGTGAGAAGATCGGTCATGAAACCTCGGCAGCCCTGGCAGTGGCGACTCAGAAGGTTCGGGAAGCCGTCAGAATTCCAGTGGGAGTGAACTGCCATCTCAATGGAGGGAAGGTTTCGCTTGCAGCGGCTGTTGCAGCAGGAGCCAGATGGATAAGAGTCTTCGAATGGGTGAATGCATATGTTTCTCACGCCGGTTTGACAGAAGGTATCGGGGCAGAACTCGCTAGATACAGAAAACTCCTCGGCGCAGAAGACGTCAAGTTCATGTGCGACGTCAATGTCAAGCATGGAAGCCATTTCATCATTTCGGACAGAAGTGTGGAGGAACAGGCCCACGATGCAGAGTCTGAAGGCGCAGAAGTACTAATAGTTACTGGATTTGAAACAGGACAAGCACCCGATGCTGGGAAAGTAAGGAGATTCAGCGATACCGTTCGCGTCCCCGTAATAATCGGTAGCGGCCTAACGGAAGATAATGCGAGTGAGTTGCTGAAATTTTCTGATGGAGCGATTGTTGGCAGTTACTTCAAGAAAGACAACAACTGGAAGAATCCTGTGGATCCCGACAGAGTGAAGAAGTTCATGAAAAGTGTCGAGCCTCTTCGAAGGGAGGCTAAAGATGGTTGATTTCGACTTCAACGGAGAGATTCTGTGCATGGGAAGTATGAATATGGATCTTGTTATGGTAATGGACAGCCTTCCAGAGCCAGGTGAGACAGTTCTTACGGACAACTTCAGTACCTATCCGGGCGGTAAAGGTGGCAATCAGGCGGTCGCGGCTGCAATGAATGGCGCCAAGGTTCAGATGTTCACTAAACTCGGCGGTGACAGATTCAGCGTAGAGTTGGTTAATTTGATGAGTGAAAAGGGAGTCGACACTTCCAGAATTCTCAGAGATCCCGAAAGAACAGCCGGAATAGCAATGATACGAGTTGATAAGAAGGGCCAGAACTCGATTTCATTCACTCCAGGCAGCAACGCATTACTCTCTCCCGCTGATGTAGAGAGGAACTCGGATCTCTTCCAATCGGGAAGAATTCTTTTGCTAACCATGGAGATAGCAGAAGAGACTATCTACAGGGCAATAGAAATGGCTCACGAGAAAGGCATGTTTACCATTGTCGATCCTGCGCCTGCCCCAAGACAGGGATTTCCCGATTCCATTGCATCTTTGGTTCATCTCATAAAACCAAACGAAACGGAGGCGAGGATACTCACCGGTATAGAAGTACGTGATAAAGAGTCGGCACGTGATGCTCTTGAGAAACTTAGGCTGCTGGGTTTCAGATTACCGATAGTTACTCTGGGCGAAAAGGGCATCGTGGGCCTCGATGAAGACTGCTTTATAGAGCTCGATCCCTTCAAAGTTAACTGCGTTGATACTACTGCTGCAGGAGATGTTTTTTCCGGAGCGCTGGCGGCAGCCCTTTCAAAAGGTGAAAGCCTGAGACAGTCTCTAGCATGGGCAAATGCAGCTGGAGCGTTAAGTACAACAATTTCCGGTGCTCAGACTTCTATCCCTTCGTCAGAGAGCGTACGGGATTTGCTAGGAAAGCGGGTGTAAGAAGTGCCTGAAACTGTGCTGAAGCTCGAAGGAATCCATAAATCTTTTGGAGGTATACACGCACTGAAAGATGTAAGTTTCGAACTTGCCGAGGGCGAAGTTCACGCGCTTCTTGGGGAGAACGGCGCCGGAAAATCAACGTTAATCAAAATCCTTACCGGTGTCCACAAAATGGATTCCGGATCGATTCAAGTGAGAGGGAAAAGTGTGACGATCGAAGACCCTGTCGATGCTAGGCACAAAGGAATCGGCGCAATATATCAGGAGCTTAGTCTGGTGGACTCTCTTACGGTTGCTGAAAACATTTTCCTTGGCCACGAGCCAACAAAGTCTTTCTTTGGCTCCATCAAAAAGAGAGAGCTTCTGGATAAAGCGGCAAAGTATCTTTCCTCCTTTGCAATTGCTGTGGATCCGAGTGCTTTTGTGGGCGATTTGGGACTTGGCCAGAAAAGGATAATAGAAATCATCAAAGCTCTCTCTATCAATGCGAATATTCTTCTTTTGGATGAACCCACAACCGGTATGAGCAGAGCGGAAATTGACACACTCTTCAAAATCATGGATGACCTGAAGAAGAAAGAAGTAAACATGATCTACATATCTCACCACCTAGATGAGGTTTTTCGCGTTTGTGATAGGGCGACTGTATTAAGAGACGGCCAGAACGCTGGAACATTCGACATTCGTTCGGTAGATCTGAAAACGCTTGTAAAATCAATGCTGGGAAGAACGCTCAAAGAGGAGTTCCCCGTTCGAGAAGGGACTTCATCAGAAGAGAAGCTCTTTGAAGTGAGAGAGTTCAGAACAGAAAAGATGTTTGCGCCAATCAATTTCTCTCTAAGAAAGGGCGAGATACTGGGAATTACTGGAATAATTGGCTCTGGAAAGAGTGAGCTAGCACTTGGACTCTTCGGAGCCGACAGTTCTGTGCAGGGCGATATTTCGATCGGTGGCAAGGCAGTAAGTCTGAAGTCGCCTGATGATGCAAAGAAACACGGCATTTCCTTCATCCCTGAGGATCGAAAGGGCCAAGGCCTTTTTCTAAGGCTTAACGTAGAGCACAATATCTGTGTTGCAAATATCGATCTTGCCATTACCAAAGGGGTAGTTTCCAACAAGAAGAAATCGCAGCTCGCAAAGGATACATGTGAAAAGTTGAGAGTGCGTCCGCTAGACATAAAGATGGCAGTCCAAAATCTTTCCGGCGGTAATCAACAGAAAGTAGTTATTGGGAAGTGGCTATGCGGTGAACCCGATATCCTGATTCTAGATGAACCGACCCGCGGAATCGATATTGGCGCAAAGACTGAGATCTATTCTCTGATAAATTATCTTGCCGACCGCGGCACGGGAATTCTAATAATGTCTTCTGAGTTCAGGGAGATGAGTGCGATCTGTGATCGAATACTTGTTATAAGAAAGGGTGAAATAGTAGGTGAGTTAGTCGGTAAAGAATCGTCAACAGAGCAGTTATTGACACTGGCACTTGGAGGTTAGGGCAGATGGAAAAGAATATCGAGAAAACGGATAGATCTGCGTTTTGGGCAAAATTTCTGAAGTTGCTCAAAGGAGAGTTGGGACTGATTCTAATTCTTGTGATCCTGATGGTAGTCTTCTCAGTGATATCTCCCTTCTTCTTCAATTCCAGAAATCTGCTCAATATAACCAGGCAGGTGTCGATAACCTTAATAGTCGCCATCGGAATGACCTTCGTCATCCTAACTGGAGAGATAGATCTTTCTGTAGGTTCTTCCGCAGCATTGGTAGGAGTTGCAACCGCAGCAGTTCTGACCGCTACGGGCTCAATATTTATTGCTATGATTGCGGGATTGGCTATGGGAATCGGTATAGGGCTTACAAATGGCGTTCTCACCGTCTACGGAAGAGTTCAATCCTTCATAGTAACGCTTGCAATGATGGGAATTGCGCGAGGAGTAGCGCTAGTGTGGACGGGAGGAAAACCAATATCTAGATTGCCGGTTAATTTCGGTATAATGGGCGCTGGTTATCTCGGTCCAGTGCCGGTATCAACGATTATTGCCGCCGGGGTCTTCGCTCTTGCCTTCTTTGTACTGAACAAAACCAAACATGGTATATATGTTAAATCGATCGGAGCTAACAAAGAAGCTGCCAGGTTATCAGCAATTCCTGTCAAGAAGTACAGGGTGCTTGCTTTCGCAATTTCCGGCCTCACGAGCGCCCTTGGTGGCATTCTCATAACTTCCAGATTGCTATCGGCGCAACCGAACGCTGCAGAAGGGCTTGAGATGAATGTCATCGCTGCGGTGATACTTGGCGGAGCCTCCCTTTCAGGAGGAGTGGGAACCGTGTTGGGCACACTCCTGGGAGCCATGGTAATAGGTGTTATTGATAATGGAATGAATCTAGTTGGAGTTTCATCGTTCTTTCAGCAAATCGTTAAAGGAGTCATAATACTCGTTGCCGTACTGGCAAAACGTAGTGATTAAGATTACCTATCAAAAAGGAGGGGTAACATGAAACGAATGCTTTTGGTAATTTTGATGGTTGGATTGCTGGCACTAACTGGCCTTGCGGCCAAGACCATTGGATTCTCAGTTTCCACGCTGGCGAATCCCTTTTTCGTAACCATGAAAGAGGGTGGAGAGGCAAAGGCAAGTGAACTTGGGTTGAAACTGATCGTTCTAGACGCACAGGACAAACCGGAAACTCAATTCGCTCAGATTCAGGATCTAATAACGAGAAAGGTTGATGTACTTATCATCAATCCAGTTGATTCAGATGCAATAGTCTCGGCAGTTCTTGAAGCAAATGCAGCCGGAATCCCGGTAATTACAGTTACAAGACCTTCGAATGGAGGAGTTGTGGCGCAGCATCTTGATATTGATAATAAAGAAGCCGGAATGCTGGCCGCAGTCGCCATGGCAGAGGCTCTTGACGGAAAAGGCAGAGTTGCGATTCTTGAGGGAATTCCCGGTGCGCCCTCGTCAGTAGACAGGCAAGCCGGTTTCATGGACGAGATGAAGAAGTACCCCGGTATTGAAGTCGTCGCATCACTGACAGCAAATTACTCAAGGGAAGAAGGCGCGAGAGTCGCTGACGACATTCTACAGGGGAACCCTGTTCTGGATGGAATTTACGCCCACAATGACGAAATGGCTCTGGGTGCTGTAAGATCGGCGATTGCCGCAGGAAGGCTGAATGAAATCAAGATCGTCGGAATCGATGCGACTGACGATGCAATTGCTGCAATTAAGGCTGGAGAAATGATTGCAACAGTTCAGCAGCAGCCCTACCTGCAGATGGAAATGGCAGTGATTGCGGCTCAGAGAATCATCAACGGTGCAAGCGTCGAACCAAAGGTTATCATTCCATTGAAATTAATAACTATTGACGTTCTTGAGTAAGCTGCAATTTCCTTGGAGAGCGGTGAGATGCCGCTCTCTTTTTTCCCCAGTGATTATTCATATATTGCGATTGACAAGTAACTTGACTTTGTCACGACAGGGAGTGCAAAATCAGTCATAGCGCAAAAGTTACAACAAAAAAATGCCAAATTGCCACCACGAACAGAAGCGACTTGAATCTTATCTAAATCAAAGAACGAGTTCAGATTGTTCCGTCACATTGTTGGGAGGCTTAATTCTAAAGAGCCTCACCAACCTATTCCCAAGCGGATCCCCCCTTGTCTTCAAAAAATAGTCCTTATGATTTGTAGAAAAACCCATCACCTGTAGTGATTTGAGAGATTCCTTCAGTTTTTGAGGAGATGCATCAATCCCATTCTTTTTTGCTTTAATCTCCAATGAGCGTTCCATTAGAAAAGCCAGAAAGCACAACACAAAATGTCCCCGGATTCTTTTTTCAGTCCAATGAAATATCGGGCGAGTTTCAAAGACCGTTGTTACTCTTTCGTCATTTTTGGTGACAAAGTCAGGAGGCTGCAGAGACCTTAAAGAAGTTCGGAGATATTAAATTCGCTGTATCTGAAGCTGAATTGAAAGAAAGAGTCGGAGGCAAGAGCGATGTTATCGGCCTATATCATGACGGAAAATCATATAACCTCGTTCTTCAAGGAAACAAATCGAAGGAAATCGAAGAAGCTGCGAAACTTATTTTGTCGGGAATTCAATTCGATGTATGGAAATCACTCGAAGTGGAGGAGAGCGATAGAGTAAGACTCGTTCCTCTGATTACGGTATTCGGTTTCAGCTTTGTAGTCATTATTTCTTTTGTTCTTGGTGGTATGGTTATCGGATTCAACATAATAGAAGAGAAAGAGTCCGGAGCTATGAGGGCTCTCATGGTAACTCCTATCACAAAGAACGAACTAATTTTTGGCAGAAGTGTCATGGGAATTGTGATACCTCTATTCCATGCGCTCGTTGCGACTTTGATATTCGATATCCCCGGCATCGACTATCTGAAGCTGATAATAGTTAGCGCTGTGAGCTCGATAATCGGAGTAGTTGTCGGCTTTCTCATCGGTGTAGTTTCATCCTCTCAGATGAGCGGCATTGAAAAGTTGAAGATCAGTGGCTGGCTATTGCTTATGCCTGTGATGCTAGTTTTCATACTTCCAGAGGGAGCGCAATGGGTTTCTTCTGGTCTCCTACTTGCTGGTCATTCGTGGCGTTACGGGATATTCTGAACCTGAGCTCAAAATGGAGCGGTTTTGCTTTCCAGATTTTGTGGACCTGTCTAACGACAGCTATATTATTCCTTTTAATAAAGAGCAAGATAAAAGGGGGGCTCCAGACTTATCAAAACTGAGGCGGGGCATTTCCACGCCTCCCTATTTCCATCAGATAAATATTTTTATGGGGCAAAAAATTAAAGGCAACTATCGGTTATTGTTACGACACTCTTGTAAGCGCTCCAGTAACGATCTGGGATGATTATCCTCCGTATAGTGAAAATAGTGGAATCCAATGCTGTTTCTCACAAAATCCTTCCGTTTTCCTCCCGTTACTTTGCCAAATTATCATGCAAGAATTGAGTTCCATTTTAGCTATAATTTTAGAGAATAGGGGAAATTCGCCCTTTTCTTCGTACTACATCGGTGAGATTCAATATAGACGAGAGGTGAGTAAAATGATTGAAGGCAAAGAAGTCTCCTCAGCGGGTCAGTTAAGATATGGCATGGTAGGCGGTGGCGAGGGATCTTTCATTGGCGACGTTCACAGAAAGGCAATAGCGATGGACGGTCTCGCACAACTTGTAGCTGGCTGCTTCTCGATTGATTACGAAGACACCATCAGGACTGCGAAAAAGCTTGGAGTTACTGACGACAGAGTATACAAAGACTACGAAGAAATGGCCGAAAGGGAGTCCTCCAGAGAAGACTGTATAGATTTCGTAAGCATATGCACTCCAAACGTCACTCATTATCCTATTGCAAAGAGGTTTCTTGAAGCAAATATAAATGTTGTTTGCGAGAAACCTCTTACTGTGGATGAGTCGGAAGCTGAGGAACTCTCAAGATTAGCTCAAGAGAAGAAGCTTCTCTTTGCTGTAGCATATGCCTACTCGGGAAACGCTATGGTCAAACACGCAAGAGAGATGATACAGAGAGGGGAAATCGGCGAGATTAGAGTCGTTATGGGAGAATATGCTCAGGACTGGCTGGCAACAAGGTTGGAAGATACTGGTAATATGCAGGCTTCCTGGAGAACAGATCCTTCTCAGACGGGAAAGTCGAACTGTGTCGGTGATATTGGCAGTCACATTGAAAACACTGTTTCTTATATTACGGGGTTGAAGCTCAAGTCCATCTGTGCCAGTCTGGACTCATTTGTTCCCGGAAGAACTTTGGATGACAACGCAGAGATTCTCGTCAGGTTCGACAACGGGGCTAGAGGAGTCTTCTGGGCATCACAGGTTGCAGTAGGACATGACAACGGCCTGAAGATAAGGATATTCGGAAGCAAAGGTTCAATCGAATGGGAACAGGAGAATCCAAACTACCTGAAGGTGGCATATGTAGGAGGGCCGGTTCAGATACTCTCAAGAGGCGGAGGTTACATGCTCCCGTCTGCGGCAAACGTCTCCAGAATACCTGCGGGACATCCAGAAGGTTACTACGAAGCTTTTGCGAACATATACAGGAATTTCGCAACGACTCTTATAAAAAAGAAAAATGGGGAAGATCTGTCTGACGCCGACTTCCCCACAGTAGAGGACGGTCTGGCAGGAGTTAGATTCATTGGAAAAGCAGTCGAGAGCTCCCAGAAGGGAAGCGTCTGGGTAGATCTGTAGTCAGGAGGTTTTGACATGGGAAAAAGACCAGTTACATTATTTACAGGCCAGTGGGCCGATCTCACTTTCGAAGAAATCTGTGAAAAGGCCAGTTCATGGGGATATGATGGTTTGGAGATAGCATGTTGGGGCGATCATATGAATCTCGAAATGGCTGCGAAGGACCCAAAGTACGTCGATGAAAGAAGGCGAATCCTCGAAAGACACAATCTGAAGTGCTGGGCCATCGGAGCACACCTAATGGGGCAATGTGTAGGTGATCTGTACGATGTCAGACTCGACGGCTTCGCACCGGCAAGCTGTGGAGGAAGTCCGGAAAAGATTCGAGCATGGGGTATCGAGCAAATGATGTACGCACCAACGGCCGCGAAGAACATGGGCTGTTACACAGTGACCGGCTTTACGGGTTCTCCCGTATGGAAGTTCTGGTATTCATTCCCCCAGACAACGGAGAAAATGGTGGAAGATGCTTATCAAGAGATAGTTGATCTCTGGACGCCGATTTTCGATAAGTTTGACGCCGAAGGAATTACCTTCGCTCTCGAAGTTCATCCCACTGAGATTGCATTCGATTATTACACTGCCAAGAGGTTGCTGGAAGTATTCAATTACAGAAAAACGCTCGGGTTCAATTTCGATCCAAGCCACCTCATCTGGCAGGGAGTCAAACCCCACCTTTTCGTAAGGGACTTCGCTGAAAGAATCTATCATGTACACATGAAGGACGCCGCAGTGACCCTCGACGGCAAAGCCGGAATTTTAGGATCAATGATGACCTTCGGTGACACTAGACGCGGATGGAACTTCAGGTCGCTCGGTCACGGTGACGTTGATTTTGAAGAGATAATTAGAGAACTGAATAACATAGGTTATAGCGGCCCCTTATCAGTAGAATGGGAAGACAGCGGAATGGAAAGAGAGTTCGGAGCGAAAGAAGCAGCCGATTTTGTGAGAAAAGTTGACTTTGAGCCTTCAAACGTCGCTTTTGACGATGCAATGAGAAGTTGAGGAGTGACCTAATGGGTGATGCCCTAATAAAGACCCAAGGAATTTCAAAGGAATTCTCAGGAGTCAGAGTTCTCGACAATATAGACATCGAGATAAACAAGGGAGAAATCTTTGGGATAATCGGAGAAAATGGCGCCGGTAAGTCTACGCTTGTCAAGATTCTCAGTGGAATCTACACACCCACAGAGGGAAAGGTCTTCTTTGAGGATAATGAAGTAGATATCAAGGACCCCTTGCATGCAAAAGCGATAGGCATCTCCATGATTCCACAGGAATTCAATCTGATCAACGAACTCAACGTCTACGAAAATATCTTTCTAGGCAGCGAAATTACTCGTAAGGGCTTTCTTAACAAGAGAGAGATGAAGAAGAGGACTGTCTCGCTTCTGGAGGAACTCAAGAAATCAATACATCCCGAGGAAAAGATTGAAAGGCTAAGCGTAGCCCAAAAGCAGATGGTTGAAATAGCAAAGGCAATTGCTTTTAATTCTAAGCTATTGATAATGGATGAACCGACAACAGTCTTAACTCTAAATGAGATCGAGACCCTCTTTGACCTAATGAGAAATCTTAAAGAAAGCGGTGTCACGATCATCTACATATCTCACAAACTTAAGGAAGTCAAAGAGATCTGCGATAGGGTTATGGTTCTGAGAGATGGAAAGACGATTAGCATCAGTCAAGCTGACGAGGCAGATGAAGAAGAAATGGCGAGGAGGATGGTTGGTCGTGAACTGAGCCAGGTCTTTCCCGAGAAGGTTTCACCCTCTGAAGAGATTGTCTTTGAAGTTGAGGGTCTATCTTTGCATGGCCTTCTGGAAGACATTTCCTTCGGCCTTCGCAAAGGTGAGATTCTCGGCTTTGCTGGTCTGGTGGGCGCCGGAAGGACTGAGCTTGCCGAGACGATCATTGGCATCAGAAAGAAAGACTCCGGCAAGATCAGCATCAACGGAAAATCAGTCGAGATTAGATCTCCTATCGATGCCGTGAAGAACAAAATAGCTTACTTGTCTGAAGACCGCCAGGGAAGCGGAATCCTCACTTCGTTCGACATGATAAAGAACACCACCCTCATTTCACTGCCTTCCTACTCTAAGATACTTATCAACAACAAGTTGGAGAAGGAAAAGACAAAGAAGTACGTTGACAAGTTCAACATCAGGGCAGCATCTCTGAAGACGAGGCTGGAGTTCTTCAGCGGTGGTAATCAGCAGAAAGTGTCTCTCGCCAAATCCCTCGATCCGGAGCCCGAAATATTCATCTTTGACGAACCCACAAGAGGAATTGACGTTAACGCGAAGAGAGAAATATACAGATTCATAAACGAGCTAGTTAGGGAAGGTGTATCCTGTATTCTGATCTCCTCTGAACTTGAAGAAATCATGGGCATGTGTAATCGCGTGATCGTTATGAGAGAAGGGAGGATTATGGGAATCCTTGAAGGAGAACATATCAATGAAGAGGAGATAATGCTTCACGCCACTGGACTCAAGGGGGTTGCTTAGATGGCAAGAGAGAATGTCCGTAGACGATTCGAATACGAGAAGTTTGGTCCGTTAATAGCTCTTGCGATTCTGTTCGTGATATCCGCTTTCGCCAGCCCGTATTTTCTTCAGACTCAGAATCTTCTAAATATTTTGAGGCAGGTTTCTTATACTGGAATCATAGCGCTAGGTATGACCTTTGTTATAATTTCGGGAGGAATCGATCTTTCGGTCGGCTCGATGGTTGCACTGGTCGGTGGAATTGTTATCCTTGCACTGAACTGGCTTCTGGGAGTGTTTGGTGCAAGCGGGGAACCATGGGCCATATTCTTTGCCCTTCTCATCGGGCTGGGTTTCGGTGCTGGACTTGGAGCTCTTAACGGATTGATGGTCACCCTTGGCAAGATAGCACCTTTCATTGCTACTCTAGGTACCATGGCCATATTCAGATCGATGGCGTTGTATATAGGAAGTGCCGGTGTATTCAGATCGCAGAGTAGGCTCTTCCCGGATCTTGGAATGGGGAGAATTCTAGGAATTCCGAACCCGGTTATCGTTTTCATAAGTCTTGCGGTGGTCTTTGCCATAATACTCAATAAGACACGTTATGGTAGGTACCTTTGTGCTGTAGGCTCCAATCCGAAAGTCGCAAAGTATTCTGCAATAAAGGTAAATCTAACGAGATTCATGTCATACGTAGCAGTCGGAATAACCGTAGGATTCTCCGCTGTCTTTCTCTCGGCCAGATTGAATTCTATGAGTTCCACTAACGGCGGTCTCAATTATGAACTTGATGCCATTGCAGCAGTCATAATCGGCGGAACACCTATGACAGGTGGTTCGGGTTCGATTTTTGGAACCGTAATCGGAGCGATCACTCTCGGAATAATAAACAACATGCTGAACATGCTGGGAGTCTCACCGTATCTGCAAGGAACGGTCAAGGGAGTAGTAATAATTGGCGCGGTCTTGATACAGAGAAAGAGAGCTCAATAACCCCGTTGGGGCCAAAGGAAATAGGAGGTGTTTTTTGTGAAAAAGGCATTAGTTCTCATGATCCTTGTAGTGTTTGTACTCTCGGCTTTTGCAATGGCTGCCGAGAAGATTAAGATTGGTGTCGCCATCCCGAGTGCAGATCACGGCTGGACAGGTGGAATAGTATGGTGGGCACAGAGGGCAATAAAGGACTGGAACGAAAAGGATCCCGATGTTGAGTTCTTCCTAGTCACTGCCGATTCACCCGCGAAACAGGTTGGAGATGTTGAAGACCTCATGGTAAAGGGCATCGATGCTCTTGTAATTCTTGCTCATGACTCCGAACCACTCACGCCGATAGTTGAGAAAGCGTACAACAGCGGGGTATTTATTGTCTCCGTCGACAGAGGTCTCACCAAGCCTGTCGAAAACGTGTACGTTGCCGGCGATAACCCGGGACTTGGAAGGGTCTCCGCCGAGTGGATGGCAGAAGCTCTTGATTACAAAGGCGATATAGTGGTTCTTGAAGGCATTCCATGTGTAATAAACAGCGAAAGAGTCGACGCATTTAATGAAGTAATGGCTAAGTATCCAGACATAAGAATTCTCGATTCCCAGCCCGCTTACTGGGATACAGCCCGCGGACTGGAAATCATGGAAAACTATCTCCAGAAATACCCAAAGATCGACGCCGTTTGGGCACAGGATGACGACGTTCTCGTTGGAGTTCTTCAAGCCTACAGGGAGTCAGGAAGAAATGATATCAAGCTCTTCCTCGGTGGCGCCGGATCAAAGGAAATGATAAAGAAGATCATCGACAATGACCCTCTCGTGAAAGCAGATGTTACATATCCGCCGTCAATGATCGCTACCGGTATTTCGATGGCTGTATTCGCAATGAGGGGCCATCCACTGGAAGGATTCTACCAGCAGCAGATTCCTTCTAAGATAATTCTCGCCGCAGAGCTTATTACAGCTGAAAACGCTGAACTCTACTACGAACCTGATTCGATATTCTAGATTTTTTGGGTCAGCAAGATATTCCCGGAGATCTTTGATCTCCGGGTTTTTTGTTGGTAAAGACAAAAGGCATTGTCAAATCTCTTTTGAGCCAATAATAAGCTATTTATGAATTCTCATATATTGAATCGCATTGATGTAGCAAACTTTGTAGCCCTCTCTCATGTCATATGTAGTAAGGAGAAAGAGGGGGCGATAGAATGAAGGGTTTTGGGGCAATGGTTCTTTTCGTTTTGGCTGGTGCAACTGTCTTTTCAAACGGAGTAGTGGTTCCACCGTATCCAATTGAAAGGGGTCTAGGCGGGTTTGTTATGAACTCTCACAATGTTCATATAAAAGTCGAAGACGGAATTGCAACTGTGATTATCGAGGAGGAATTTGAGAACAAATCCATGAGATTGCTTGAAGCGGTGTATCTCTTCCCAATACCATCTTCGGCCGTGATTAGCGACTTCACTATGAAGATAGGGGATCAAGTTCTTAAGGGAGAAGTACTGCCGGCAGATCAGGCCCGAGAAATCTATCAGGAAATTGTCGCAAAAATGAAAGACCCTGCATTGCTCGAGTACGTTGGAACTCAACTGATCCGAATGAGCATATATCCCTTTGAACCGGGAGAGAAACGCCAGTTCCTGATCCAATACAGTCAGCCTCTCGAGATTTCTTCTAATTCTTATTCGATGATCTATCCTTTAAAGATTGATAGCTTTCTCTCTGCTCCGATAGGAGCTGTCAACATCAGAGTTTCGGTCCCGTTTGAGATTGCAGAGGTCTATTCGCCGACTCACCCGTTCAGAGAGATGGAAAGTGCGTCGGGCAGGGATTATATCTTTAGCGCAACCGATTTCGTGCCAGGTTCAGACGTAGCTTTGGTTCTCACATCATCGGAAGACGAGATACCTTCATCCCTTGCCACCCACTGGGATGATGCCATGAATGAAGGATACTTCCTTCTTACAATTATTCCTAGACTGAAAGAAGAAACAATCATTCCCAAGGATGTTGTCTTCGTTCTCGACATTTCCGGCTCGATGTACGGCGAGAAGATGGAGCAGGCAAAAAGAGCTCTGGAGCAGGTCCTTCAGATGCTTCGCTCTGGCGACCGCTTTGCGATTGTGACTTTCGATGGCCATGTCCACAATCTCACGGGAGGATTGCTCGATGCATCGGAAAGGGCTGTCTGGATAGAGAATGTAAGGCGCATTCAGGCAGATGGCATGACAAATATCTATGACGCTCTTCAAACGAGCATAGACATGTTTAGCAAAGACGACCAGGGAAGGTTCAAAGTGCTCCTCTTTCTCACAGATGGAGCTCCCACCGAAGGAATTACGGACACGGGGAAGATAATCAACGATGCAACTCCCGAGGCAAGAGCCAGAAATGTACACCTGTTTTCTTTTGGAGTAGGAACGGGCGTTGTCGCTGAACTTTTGGACAGACTGGTTCAGGAAAACGCTGGAAGGGTAAGTTACATTGTTGAAGGTGAAAACATTGAAGGAAAGGTTACCGATCTTTACAGGACGATCGAGACGCCGGCTCTAGAGAATGTGACTATATCTATCGAAGGATCGGAGGTTGCGAAGGTTCTTCCGACCGGCCCGCATTCTCTATTCTCCGGACAGGCTCTAAGACTCTCCGGCATTTACTTTGAAGAGGGCGATCTGAAAGTAATCGTAGAAGGAACAAGAGGATTAGAGAGATACAGATACGAGTATCTATTCAGAGTTTCAAAGAATCCTGACAACCCATTTATTGCAAAGATCTGGGCACAGAAGAGAATTGCTCATCTTGCAAATATCTACAGGTATGATTCCTCTCTCTCTATAGCGGCAAAAGAAGAAGTGAAACAAGAGATTATCGCTCTTTCAAAGAAATTCAACATAATTAACGAGTTCACCTCCTACCTGATTGCCCCTGAAAGAGTACAGACCTCTACCCTGGGAGACAGGGGCGGGTTCAGCGCCTCCCCCGCTGTAGATGCCGTAATGGCTGCAAAGTCTGTTGCCGAGATGGAGCAAGACCAGTTTGTCGGAAGCGGAGCCTCTGACTACAAATTTGTAGACAGTGTCGGATTTGCTCTCGAAAAAGGAATATGGGTTCAGGACGACGAAGAGGTCAAGACACTTGAACCGATAAGCCTTGTTGCTTACAGCAAAGCTTATTTTGAATTGGCTGATAGAAGCGAATGGGTTGCAAAGGTCTTCGCCCTTGGAGAAAGAGTCAAGTTCATCTTCAATGGAATGCTTTTTGAGATCTCAGACAAAGGAATAGAGAGCGTTGAAGAGCTGGACGAAATCCTGAATTAGGCATTGTTTTCTAATAGAAACCCTCAAAAAGACCGTGTTAGTTAGAAGGAACGCAAGACAACTGCGTTCCTTTTGACCGGGTTTTAGTTATTATTACCCATAAGTTTTTTTGTTCGGATCAGAGCCGTTGCTTACACAATGTCATCTGAACACTGTTTAGACGAAGTATTAAACGAGAGGATGAGAAAGTATTATGTCGAGATTTTCTCTTTTTAGGGAGGGCGAACGGCCTTCGTCCTCAGCTACTAAGCCTCACTTTCTTTATCAAATAAATTCTCACGGTCTCCGTACTTCTATCATCGGCTTTTGAAGTTTAGCATCTGTAGGTTTTGCGGTTAAAAGAGTTCAAGAAACCGAGCCTGTCACGAAAAATAGATAGAAAGATTTATAAAAGAGAAAAGGAACGCAGAGGTTGCGTTCCTTTTCAATTTGCTTCGTTCATTCAGTTATTTTAACTGTGAGGCCCTTGAATCAGATGCCTGCAAGATTCATCGTTTCTACCGGATCAATCTCCAATTATCGGGGCGAACTGGAAGTCAATCCAGTTGTCGCCACCGGAGAGAGTTATCGTCTGAGCGTTGTTTAGATTGGGTTTGCCGCCTGAATAGTTGTAATATCCAAGAAGATCTCCAGTGTCAATCGTTCCGCTTTCGTCCATATCCCTCCAGGCGAAGATTTCGACCTGAGAATTGCTTACGTCACTGAAATGGTATGCACCTGAGTCAGATAGGTTGGTGCTGGTAATATTGGTGCCAGTTGACGGATTTCTCAAGAAGACTTTGAACTCCTGCGGCGAGGTAATGGCATCGAGAGCCGCTTCCGCGTCTATTAGTCCCCAGCCGTAGTAGTAGTCTCTGCCCGGTGTTCCAAGATCAACTGCAGTATTGCGCAACACACTTCTGATATCATCGGGATCGGTCAACCCGGCTCCCATAAGAAGAGCAACTAAGCCAGTTACATGTGGTGTGGCCATCGATGTTCCCTGCATATACATATAGGTGTTGCCCAAAGGAGTCCATCCGGTGCTGTATATTCCGTTTGGATCGGTGCCTGATCTCATATATCCTCCCGGTGCCACAACGTCAAGCTCAGACCCATAACATGAGTAAGGAGATATCTTGATTGTGCCTTCGTCTTCCCATATCGCTCCAACAGCAATAGTTTCTGGATAGCGGGCAGGATAAAGTATATTACCGTCTCCATTGTTTCCAGAAGCTGCGACCATAACTACTCCATTTCTGGCCGCGTATTTCACAGCATCATATACGGCCGGGCTGTCTGAAGCTCCTCCAAGACTCATATTAATGACCTTCGCCCCATGATCGACTGCGTAGATTATGCTGTTCATAAGAGCTGCTGCATCTTTGATTCCCCTGATCGGGATCAAGGTGATTCCAAATCCTCCCCAGGTAACTCCAGATACGCCTTTACCATTGTTTGTAAGAGCGGCTATCGTTCCAACGACGTGAGTTCCATGGCTGTCTTCGGAAGTGTTCGGTTCCGAGACATTAGTGTTGTTGTCTATAAAGTTATAACCGGACTCAAAAATTCCTGCAAGATCGGGATGACTCGTGCTGAATCCCGAATCGATTACCGCAACAACCACACTCCTGGAGCCAACCGTGTAGTCCCAAGCTCGAGGTAAATTGATCAGCGGGTAGTTCCACTGTAGCGAGTAGTAAGTATCATTCGGTGTTGTCTCAAGCGCATAGAAAGTGCTGTTTCTAGAAACCTGGACAACCCCTTGCAATCCTCTCAGCTCCTCTTCGCTAGCAGTCGTTCTTACGTGCAAGTATTTCAGTTCACTGTAGTAGTCTTCTATTCTGTCAATTAACTGTATCTCGGGAAGAGAGGCGGCGGAGAATGATCCCTCAGCTTCCTTGAATGATTCTACCTTCAATAGATATTCATTCTCGATGTATTCCGGTTTGTCGTTCGTCGTTCTTATTTCCGTATTGGAGAGTATCTCCATCTCATTCAGGTCCGCTGTCTTTATGTTTCCCGTATACGGGGTAACGGTTCCAAAGATATTCTTCGTCGTGGTTTCTGCATTGTAGTGTGCAATAACGTTCTTGGGAGAATTGACGTTAACAGTTATGGGGTTCGCATCTCCCATGTTCGCTCCGTTTATTACCCAGTGAGAGAAGGTGTAACCAGCTCTTGTTGGTGCGGTGAAGTTCTTCACTGTGCCCGCGATATACCACCCTGCACCTTCTATGGTTCCGCCTGCCGGGTTTGTATCCGTTGTGACTTTGTACTCTACTTTCATCTCTGCGGTATAGGTCATATCTGAGTTCAAGGTAATCGTTCTTGGGTTGTTAGTATTCGTGTCGCTCCACTGTATGAAGGTGAAGCGGGTATCAGTTCCTGTCACTTGAGCTGATTTATCTTTCTCTTGAGGGGAAGTAACTTCGATGGCTCTTGAAGTTCCGCTGTTGAGAGTCACTGTCTTCGGCGAAGTGTAGTTAGTACCACCAATGCTGATGTTCAATCCGGTTTCCGGAGATGTAGTAACCGTAAGAGTGTATTGCAGCTGCTGCTCCGCAAAAACTGCAGTAACATGATACGGTTTGTCCAAATATAACTCTAGAGGACGTGCACTTCCTACATCTTGGCCATTGACATACCAATGGCTGAAGTTGTAAGGGCCGACATCGCCGCTGAAGTCGAACAGCCATTCAGTGCCTCTTTCTGTCCAGAAATCGGCAACTTCAGCGACTTCTGATGGTGAGGAATCAACGGTGATGCGATACTCGGTGTCCATTTCTGCAGTATATGTAATATCAGAGTTGACCGTCACATTTCTGGGATTCGAAGCATTGCCATCATTCCAGCTACTGAATACGTATCTCGAGTCTATTCCCGTAAGCCAGGGTGATATGTCCTTCTGCTGTGGAGTCACTGCCGAGATCTGCTTCGTTGTTCCACTGTTCACAATCATTCCTTTGGGTGAAGTAAAAAGCGTCCCGTCGATTCTTATGTCAAGTGCCAGATCTGGAGAGGTGGTGACAGTCAAATTACACGGAACTTGATTTGCAGTGTAAACGGCAACAACGTTCTTAGGCTCGTTAATTGTAACGCCAAGAGTCATCGAGGAACCCGAGTTTGTCCCATTTACAAGCCAATGGCTGAATGTATAACCTGCTCTTATTGGTGCGGTGAAATTCTTAACCGTCCCCGCAGTGTACCATCCTGCGCCAGCAACGTCTCCGCCTGCTGGACTGGTCGATGTTGTCACTTTGTAATCGACCTTCATCTCTGCCGTGTAAGTCATATCGGAATTGAGGGTTATAGTTCTCGGGTTGCTGGTGACCGTATCGCTCCACTGAACAAAAGTGAAACTAGTATCCGTTCCTGCTACCTGACCCGATCTATCTTTCTCTTGAAGAGCGGTAACGCCAATATCCGTTGAAGTGCCGCCATTGAGAGTAACCGTCTTAGGTGAGTCATAACTTATGCCAGCTATGCTGATGCTCAGTCCGGTTTCCGGCGCAGTCGTGACAGTCAATGTGAATTTGGTAGGGGTCGGACACCCCGCAAGCATAATGATCAGTGTTGCGGATAAGGTTATAAGAGCAAAAAACTTGATCTTCATAGATACCTCCTCGCGATGGAAGGAAACATTTCGCATAATCAAGTGTATATGAGGGCTTCAGGTTAGGAATTGCTTGACAATGTGTTAGCTCCGACAAACAATCCTAGCATGAATCATGCTATATATAGCAGCCAATTCCACTCTTAGGACGAAGCAGAGTATTGCCAACCGGAAGTCGTTATGAAAGCGATTGAAAGCTGCGTTTAACTGACAGAGCATGGTTTATCAAACTATCGTTGCTTTCTTTATTTCTTTAGACAGGCTCTCTTTTTTTTTGTACATCTTTTCATCGGCAACAATCAGCAGTTCTCTTATTGTCTTGCCGTTTTCTGGATATACTGCGATACCCACACTGGCAGTTAGCTTTACACGTCTTCCCTTTACAGAAAAGGGCTCATCAAAGGCTTCATGCACTTTTGCTTCAGCCTTTATGGCCCCTTCTGTTCCCGTTGAAGGCAGAATGTACACGAATTCATCGCCACCCATTCTTGCAGTTAAGTCACTTTTACGGCAGATCGAACTTAGACGTTTCCCAATGCTTTTAAGAAGAGCGTCACCGAAGTCATGGCCAAGAGTATCGTTAACTCCTTTGAAGTCATTGAGATCGAGATACAGGATAGCCATTTCTTCCCCATTCCTTTTTGAGAGCTCTATTTGCCTCATTGCACAGTCAAAGAAGGCTCTGCGATTCGGAAGGCCTGTTAGGTGATCTTCCATTGATAGTCTTTCCATTAGCTCCCTTTGCCTTCTGAGTTCATTGACAGTCTGAATTCTCAACAGAAGAACCGAGATCGCCTTTCCGAACCCTATTGCAGTGCTAATTATCTCCTCGTCGTCAAAAGCAGTCGGCGAATTAAAACTGTCGAGGTTGAAATACATTTTCACTTCGTCATCGATCTTTATCGGGATAGATAGAGTACTCATTATTTCTCGCAGCCTTCCTCCATTAATTATCCTTTTGAGCCGTTCATTTTCCATTCGGTAGTCAACACTGTAGTCCTTTATAACAACTACCTTATCACTTCCTTTCTGGATTAGTTCTTCTGTACTGAAGGAAACTGACTTCAATTCTTCAAAGTCATAGTTGTATGTGGCAACAAAGTGAAAACGTCCGTCATCTTGCTTGAGAAGAAAGGCAGCTGCATCTGCTCTTGGAAAGGCTTTCACACACTTCATAAGAAAGTACTTGTAGGTCTTTTCGTCGAAATCGCTTTCAAGTACCTCTGTGATTAACTCATTAAGAACTCTTTGGAACTTGCTTTGCTCACTCAGAGCGGACTCAATCTTTCTAAGATGAGTAACGTCCTTAAAGGTAAGAACTATCGAATCAGGATCCTCCTTTGAATCTCTTCCTATCACTAGATTGATTTCCGCATTTAATCTAGACGTATCGGAAGTAATCAATTCACCTGAAAACGAAGCAGCGTTTTGACCAGCAAACAGAGATGTTTTCGCTTCTTTGTAAGCTTTCTCACTTCTCTCAGAGAGAAAACCGAAAAAAGCCCGGTTCACAAGATCTTCTTCCTTGTATCCCAGTAGAGCACATGCGGTTCTATTAGTAAGCAGAATCCTATCTGATAGATCGAGAATAAGTATTCCATCAAGCGAATTGTTTACAACGGCGGTGAATTCGGAGATTCTCTTCTTACGCTCCCTTAAGTGGTAGATAACGTTAACTAGAAGGATTGGGAAGCCCGCAGCCAGCAGTCCCAATGAAATGAATTCGTAGGCTGCCATCCCGGTTAGTGCTTCAACTAGATCGAAATACGTTGACAACGATAACAGGATAAGGCCGACAGGAATCCCCCGATGAAGCTCCTTGCTTCCAAGAAGGTAGGCTGCGACAAGTAAAGCTCCGATTACAACCATCTCACTCAATATCGCCAGTAACTTAACCGGCTCAATCGAATGCAGGGAAAAGACAATTACAGATATGACAAGAATCGCCGCTGAAGTAAGATATACCTGCAGCTTGCTTCCCGAAATGTTCAATTCGCTATCACCTCATTAGCATTATACATTCATTAAATAACCCTATCAGTCAAGAAAGCTCAATTCTGCTGCACGGCGACATTATACGCTTCAAAGTCTATCGAAGACTTCGCACCTTCCCACTCACGGAAGTATCGAAAAACGATCGAGGTGTTACCCTCATCAACCGCCTGGAAGGTCCAGGTAACTCTCGAGGGAGCCCCGACCTTTCCGCTAGTGTCTGTCACTACATCTTTTGCGACTTCCCTAACTCCATCTCCGAGTATCTCATAATGCCATGTGTACCCTGTGCTCGCATTCTCTTCTAGAGTGATGGTGAAGGTTGAGCCGATATTCACTTCGTTCATGAGAAGCTTCAGATCAACTTGCCCTTTTCCTTCCCCAGAGACATCGACGGTTAACGCCCTGAAGTCTACCGATTGCTTTTCTCCTTCCCACTCTCTGAAGAGTTTTAGCGTGATCAGCGTCTTTCCTTCCTTTGCCGCGGTCATTATCCAACCTTTTACAGAAGGAGCCCCGGGCATAAGACTCGGTGCGTTATGCTCTTCAAGAAAGTTTCTAAGCACACCTGACGGTTCCGCGGAAATATGCCAGAGATAACCCGTTGACGGGTTCTCCTGGATCTCAAGAGCGGCCAGTTGAGATACCATCATTGTGTTTGAAGACTTCACCAGCTCATTCGACAACCCCAGCACAGTAGTCAAGGCAACAATACAGATAATAACAAGAATTCTTTTCACGAATTCTCACCTCCTATAAAATGAATAGTTCTTCCTGCCTTCCATCTAGATAGTCGATCTTGTTGTTCCTGAAAGCGACCGTTTCTTCAAGGAATCCGTAGACCGGCTGGTCATCCCAAGAGAGCAAAGGAGACCGGCAGTTCAGCTCCATAGCAAAACAAGTCGAATTCCTGATCTTGAGATCTCCTGTACCCGGGATCTTCTCCTGATTATTCCATAGACCGATGGTCGGTCCGGCCCCATGGCCGTGATACCCTACAGGGTGAGAGTAGATTGTCGCGTCCAAACCCCTTTCCTTTGCATCTCTTAAGGAGATGCTTAGCAACTCGTTTCCGCTTATACCTTCTATGAAATTCCGTGCCAGAATATCCTGAACTTCGTTTGTCTTCCTTATCACATCATCTAGCCCTTCCGGCAGATCGTTCTCTTCATCGCTCTTCAGATAAAACATCTGCTGGGTATCCGTCGCGAGACCACTGTAAATAAAACCGAAGTCACAGTGAAGGAGATCTCCCCCCTCAATCACTCCGATCTTTCTGGGATCTTCTGCGCCACGCCTTTGAAGGTCTACATCCGGGCCAAACCAGGTTCTCAAACCGAGATTCGATGCGAGTTTTTTCAGTCGAATTTCGATATCTCTGGTAGTTGTAACCCCCGGAATGATATTCTCTCTAGAGAAGGCGTTACCAATTATTGTGTGTGCAATCCTGTCGAGCTTTCTGTAGACTTCAATCTCCCTCTCACTCCTTGTTTGCAACCAATTTACAGCGATTCTCTCGGCGCTCACGAGATGTATATGATCGTCAAACTTCTGTCTTAGAGACTCGAAAAGCGAATGAGTAATTCCGTCGGCCAACGCGAAATCCTCTGAAAAGTTCAGACCGAGTGTTCTTATCTTCAAATCTCTCAGAAGCTTAGCTATTGATTTGAAGACATCTCCTTCCTCAATTGTCCAAGCGCATTGATAGAACTCCTCCATTCGACTTCCGTAAGGAGACAGCACGAATCTCTCTTCCTTCGTGAACAGGAACGCGGTTACTCTGCTTGCCCCATTGAACGAACCGGGAAGGAGTGTCTTGATTATCGGGTCTTCATTATTCTCCCTTCCTATTACCATCCAGGCATCAAATTCCTCTTCTTCGAGAAGTCCTGGCAAAACACTGTTCAATCTATATTGCAGGATTTCGTTGTACTCAACAATCCGTTGTTCTTCCGAGGGCATATTCTCGCAAATCTCTTTATATTGATCTGCAGAACTATTCATCAATATCTCCATCATCTTTGCCTATCGGGATATCTATCTCTGAGTTCTTAAGAAGCTTTTTGAGAAACTCATCATTCTCCTTTAGAAAACTCTCTTCAGTAACTAGACGGATGCCCATTGGTCCTTTGCTTCTTATCCTCAGTTTCTTGTGTGCGCTTTTCTGTCGGCTAATGAGTTTGTAAGTAATACCGTTGACTTCGACAAATCCCTTGACCTCCAATATAACACCTCCTGAGATAATCTATCATTTATGATTCGCAAAACAAAGAACTGTGCTCTCTTGCGTTGCAGGAAAGATACGGAGTAGAATAGAAAAGCCGTGAATGAAAGGAGAAGGAATTGCTTTTTCAGACCGAACCAGGAAGATTTCAGAGTCTTGATTACCTTTTCGGAGAGCTCGCTCAAAACCTCGCATATCTTTCGATCCTCCATCAAAACACGCGGGGAGCGGTCTACACTGATAACCCCGACTAGCCACAATTGGCTGTTGTATGGAACTGCTGTGATACTGTACTAATTGGAGGGTATATTGTCGGGGCTGCAGATTCGATACTTCTTGAGTTCTTCTCTGAAACGCTAATCCCCGAAGCAAAAGCGAGAGGGATACCTTCACTGAACGTCTATTCAGCTACTGATTTTTTTGAGAGACTTGGAGATCTTCTTGGGTTAATGAATCCCAGAAAAAAGATAAAAAGATAGCTCTTTCAGTTGCGTCAACTAGACACTCGAGATGTATCAGGTTTCATGATGGATCATTCCCTACAGAGGATTACGAAAAGAACGTTTGAGACAGGACTGGTCAACTCCCTCGCTGTTGAGGGATGGATATATTCACTCTAAGAAGATCTCGATTCCTTCATTGATAAGAGCGATGGCTACATGATAGTCAGGGTTGGTGTAATACTAAGCTGGTGCATAGGTGTTTACAGATCCGATGATAGAGTTGAAGTTGGTTTGGAGATGGTCGCAGAGTATAGGAAGAGGGGATTTGGTTTGGCCGTATCACGGGCATACACAAATGAATTCTTGTCCAGGGGGCTGATAATTGACTGGCACTGCAACTACGAAAACTTGCCATCAATTTCAATTGCTAAGGATCTAGATTCGAAGAAAAGGCAGAGTATTCAGTCTATGAAATAAGGCTCTGAAAGAGGCGATATGATGAAACATTCGACACTAATCTGCACTGCTTGCGGAAAAGAGTATTCTCAAGAATACTTCCGCTGCACGTGCGGAGAACCACTGGAAATCGTAATCGAAAACCAGAAGCTCATTAAGCTTCAATTCAGAAGATCAGAAATGTTGGAGAGCTTTTCTCATCTTTTACCAGAACTGAAGGATAACAACTTTCTTTCGATGGGAGAAGGATTGACTCCACTAACAAGACTGGAGAATACCACTCTTGATGGACTGGAACTGTTCGTTAAGAACGAGTCGATAAACCCCACCTGGTCATTTAAGGATCGGGGAAGCTATCTGGCAACGCTTGACGCTATAAATCAAGGATACAGACAAATCGGCACAGTCTCTACGGGCAACATGGGGGCTTCCGTCGCCGCCTATGGAAAGAGAGCAAATCTGAGAACAACGATCCTGATTTCAGATTCCATTCCAGAAGAGAAAATAGCTCCAATCGCAATATATGGACCAAGAGTCCTCAAGGTTACGGGAGACTACGGTGACCTGTACCACAAGTCTGTAGAAATTGGCGCGAAAGCCGGGATTTACATGGCAAATTCAGATGTTCCAATGAGGGTTGAAGGCTCGAAGACGATTGCGTTCGAGATATTTCTTCAGTTAGGTGAAAAGGTTCCTGACTTTGTTGTTGTTCCAACAAGTTCTGGAGGCAATTTGAGGGGCATCGAAAAAGGCTTTCGCGAACTAAAGAAATTTGGATTCTCGAATACCCTCCCGAGAATTGTTGTAGCGCAGGCGATGGGATGCTGCCCCATACATCTGGCCTTTTCACAAGGGGCTGAAACCGTCTCGCGATTTATCGATCCTTGTACTGTCGCTCATGCTATCGAAAATCCTTTCCCTCCAAGCGGGAACGCAGTACTGAAGATTTTGAGAGAAACTGATGGAATAACTGTCGCAGTAGATGAAGCGAGTATCCTTAAAGCTCAAAGAGATCTGGCTGAAAAGGGGCTCTTCGCCCAACCAGCCAGTGCTGTGCCTTTCGCAGCTTTGAACAAACTGCAAAAAGAAGTGAATATGAAGAGAGCTGTTGTTGTTGCAGTTCTCACAGGGTCAGGGCTGAAGTACCCCACAATTCTTGAGAAGCATCCTTCGAAGATAGAAATAACTGATCTTATCTCTCTTGGAGAAACCCTAGAACGGAATCCTAACTGTATCCAGTAAGGAGATCGGCTAGCAACCGGCTTTGTCCCGGACAGAGTTCAACCAAAAAACCAGTGATTATTGTCAGTCTTATACTAAGAACGCTATACGATTTAATTATGTAATTATTTAGATCTAAACTATCCTCTCTAGCAAAGACTTATATTATGTCTTAATTATGATTATCTCTTCTTGACAGGTGCACTCCACTTACCTATAATAGATTTGTAGATGTTGAGTTGGTGGCAAGGAGGGAAATCAGATGGCAAATAAGGAATACACAGTTGGTATTGACCTTGGAACTACAAATTCAGTTATTTCGTGGGTGAAGCCGGACGGTAACGTTGAGGTCATTCCCAATGCTGAGGGGAATCGAACCACCCCATCGATAGTTTCTTTCAGCAAAACGGGAGAGATCATTGTCGGCGAACCCGCCAAGAGACAAACGATACTAAATGCAGACAGAACAGTAAGATCTGTGAAGCGAAAAATGGGTTCCGACTACAAGGTGAAGATTGATGATAAGGAATACACGCCTCAGGAGATAAGCGCTTACATTCTGAAGAAGATGAAGGCCGACGCCGAGGCTTACCTCGGAGGAAAGATAACACAGGCGGTAATTACTTGTCCCGCATACTTCAACGATGCTCAGAGGCAGGCCACAAAAGAGGCTGGTATTATTGCTGGACTGGAAGTCCAGAGGATCATTAACGAACCAACAGCAGCTGCCGTAGCTTACGGAATCGACAAGAAACGCGGGGATAAGAAGATCATAGTATATGATTTGGGTGGAGGAACCTTCGACGTCTCCGTATTGGATATAGGTGACGGTGTAGTCGAAGTCTTGTCAACGTCGGGCAACAACCACCTCGGTGGAGATGACTTCGACCAGAGGTTGATTGACCATATAGCGGAAGACTTCAGAAAGAAGAACAACGTTGATCTTCGAAAAGACAAACAGGCGTTCCAGAGGCTTAAGGATGCCGCAGAAAGAGCAAAGATAGAGCTTTCTTCAAAGTTTGAAACGGAGATTTCCTTGCCTTTCATAACTGCAACTGCCGATGGACCATTGCATCTTGAAATGAAGATAACTAGATCTACACTAGAGTCTCTGATAAAGGATCTTGTGGAAGGCACCAGAGAGCAGATAGAGAGAGCAATGAGCGATGCAAAACTCTCTCCGAAAGAGATAGATGAAGTGCTTCTTGTAGGAGGTTCAACAAGGATTCCAATGGTTCAAAGTTTCATCAAATCGATCTTCGGCAAAGACCCGAACAAGAACATAAATCCAGATGAGGCCGTTGCTATCGGAGCAGCTCTGCAAAGCGGAATACTGTCCGGCAGTGTAGAAAGTGATCTTGTGCTCGTAGATGTCACTCCTTTGACTTTAGGAGTAGAAGTAATGGGCGGTTTGATGGAACCGATCATCGAGAGAAACTCTACCGTTCCAGTCAAGAGATCGAAAGTTTTCACTACAGCGGCCGACGGGCAGACGGAAGTGGAGGTAGCGGTCTACCAGGGAGAAAGAACTATGGCAAGAGACAACATGTCTCTTGGAAGCTTCAAGCTTACCGGAATCGCTCCCGCTCCTAGAGGAGTTCCTCAGATTGAAGTGACTTTCGATATTGACAGCGATGGAATAGTTCACGTCTCCGCAAAAGACCTGGGAACCAATAGAGAACAATCCATGGTGGTAAGTGGAAGACAGAAGATGTCAGAAGAAGAAATAAAGAGAGTGGTAGAGGAAGCAAAGAAATACGAAGAACAGGACAAACAAAAGAAACAGGAAATTGAGTTGAAGAATCAAGCCGATCAGCTTGCATATAGTATAGACAAACTCCTTAGTGAGAGCGGCGACAAGATATCCTCTGAGGATCGTGGCAAGCTCGAAGGTCTCGTGAAGGACCTGAGGGACGCGATCAACGAAGACAACATTCAGAGAATAAAGCTGCTATTTGACCAGCTTCAGAAGGAAAGTATGAGAGTTGGACAGAGTGTTTACCAGAAAGCCCAGGCTCAAACTCCTGCAGACGGAGTCCCACAAGAAGGTGATAATAATGATAGTGACAGTGGTACCGAGTATATACCGCCGGAAGACAGTAAATAGCAGAAATCATAGAGATCCTAAGAATGGAGGTGTTAATATGTTGGCTATCAGAAGAGGAAGTGATGTTTTCAGACCTTTCGAGGAGATTCAAAGAGAGATGGACAGACTCTTTAATGAAGCCTTCAGAGGTCTGAATGATCAGTCGAAAGAAGCTGGGATGTTCAGTCCGGAAGTTGACATCTACGAAAAGGATAACTCAGTTTTTATCGAAATGGACATCCCTGGAATCAAGAAGGATGAACTCGAAATCAAGGTAGAAGATGATGTTCTCTCAATCAAAGGCGAGAAGAAGCTTGAAAGAGAGGAAAAAGAAAGAGACTACCACCGCTACGAGAGATATAGCGGAGCATTCCAGAGAATATTCAGGCTTCCTGAGTACGTTAAGAGTGATGATGTCAAGGCGAAATACGAAGACGGTGTCCTAAAACTCGAGCTTCCCAAAAAAGAAGAAGTCAAGAAAGAAGCTATCCAAGTAAAGATCGATTAACGTTAGAGAAAAACTAAGAGGGCGCTTTCGGGCGCCCTTTTTTTGGAGGTGCAGTGATGATCAACTATGAAGAGTACACCGAGAAGGCAAAAAAAATCCTCATGGATGTTCAAGACATCCTGATGAGATACAGGCAGAATCAGCTCGCATCGGAACATATACTTCTTTCCATGCTCGAAGACGGGGATAATATCGCCATCGAGATACTGAACGGGAAGAACATCAGCATAGATTCTCTGAAGAAAGATGTTGAAGAAGTCATCGGCCGTTATGGAAGTAGCCGAGAGTCAACAAACCAGATATATATCACTCCGGAGGCCAGGCACATCCTCGAGAATGCCCGAAGTGAAGCGAGAAGAATGCATGATTCGAAAACTGGAACCGAACATATACTTCTGGCGATGGTGCGGGAGACCTCTGCTGTTGCAAGCAGACTCCTGTCAAAATACGGGATCAATCTCGATAATATATACACATTGATTCTCAAGGGCCGAACAAAAAGCGGCGCAGAAGAGGATGAGAATCTTTCTTCCTTGAAGAAGTTCACAATCGATCTTACTCAGCTTGCAAAGGAAGGCAAGCTTATGCCAGTTATTGGTAGAGAAGATGAAGTCAGAAGGGTAATACAGATTGTTGGAAGGAAAACCAAGAACAATCCCGCGCTCGTCGGAGAACCGGGAGTTGGAAAAACCGCAATTGTAGAAGGTTTGGCTCAACGTATTGTGAGTGGCGATGTCCCCGAATACTTGAATAACAAGAGCGTCTTGGCTCTGGATATGGGTAGATTGGTCGCCGGAACGAAATTCAGAGGAGAATTCGAAGAGAGAATGAAGGACATCATCGATTCAGTGAGAAAACTCTCTGGTGAAGTAATCCTGTTCATAGATGAGATACATAGCGTTGTAGGAGCTGGCTCAGCCGAGGGATCTATGGATGCTGCAAATCTCTTGAAGCCAGCTCTTGCCAGAGGCGAACTACAATGCATCGGTGCAACAACTCTTGATGAATACAGAAAGTACATTGAAAAAGACAGAGCCCTCGAAAGACGTTTTCAGCCTGTTATGGTCGATCAGCCGACCCCTGAGGAAACCTATAGAATTCTTGAAGGACTGAAATCTACTTACGAGAAGCACCACGAGATAAAAATCGAAGATGATGCTTTAAAAACAGCCGTCGACCTTAGCGTGAAGTACATAACTGACCGTTATCTTCCAGACAAAGCAATAGATCTTGTTGACGAAGCGGCTTCATTTGTGAGACTTCAAACGGGTTACATGCCGGAAAGACTAAGACTTCTTGACCGTCAGCTCAAGGACCTCGACTCTCAGATAACCTCACTTGCAGAAAAGGGAGAGTATCAGGCTGCTGCAGAGTTGAAAACGGAGGCCGAGAGAAAAAGCAGAGAATTTCGCGAAGAGAAAAAGAAATGGGAGTCAGATGAGTCATTTGGAAAGGCCGTAACACCAACTGTGGTAGCTTCTGTAGTTGAACAGTGGACGGGAATTCCGGCTGGAAAGATGCTTCAGTCCGAGCGCGAAAAGCTTCGCGACCTAGAGTCAATAATCCATGAAAGGTTCATGGATCAGGAAGAAGCAGTGAACGTCGTCTCTCAAACAATCAGACGAGCCAGAGCAGGCCTCAATGCTCCTCATAGGCCATGGGGTTCTTTCATGTTCCTGGGTCCAACCGGAGTAGGAAAGACGGAACTTGCAAAGGCACTTGCCTTCATCCTATTCGGTAGCGAAGATGCAATCGTCAGGATTGACATGTCCGAATACATGGAAAAGCACACTGTTTCCAGACTTATAGGCGCTCCTCCCGGCTATGTAGGCTACGAAGAAGGTGGTCAACTAACTGAAGCGGTAAGAAGGAGACCTTATTCTGTTGTGCTTCTTGATGAGGTTGAGAAGGCTCACAAGGAAGTTCACAACGTGCTGCTACAGATAATGGATGACGGTCGGCTAACAGACGGAAAGGGAAAGACCGTCTCATTCTCGAATACGATCTTAATCATGACAAGTAACTTGGCCTCTAAGGAACTAACTGAAATGAGTGATGAGAACCAAATGAAATCAGTTGTGGGGGAGATCTTACGAAGAGCTTTCAGACCCGAATTCATTAACAGATTGGACTCAATAGTGCTATTCAGACCCCTAGACGAAAAAGCAATGGAAGGCATAGTCAAGATGAGGATAGCAGAAATGGAGAAAAGACTCGCTGAACAGAAGATTTCTGTTGAGATCAGCAAGGAAGCACTTGGGTATCTAGCAAAAGAAGGTTATGACAGAGAATACGGTGCTAGGCCAGTTCGAAGGTTGATTGAGAAATCTGTGGAGGGGCCGATTGCCGATATGATAATCGATGGATCTCTGGTTGAAGGAATGAAAGTGATAATTGATTTGAGAGCCTCTGAAGTTGTCATAAGACCGGAAAAAGCATTGTAAGTGAACTTATCGGGTTTTGAGAATAACTAATAATGATATCATCTTCTTAGGAGGTGCTCAATGGACAAAGTCTTCTTCACTTACAAGATCCCCGATGAAGGTATGCTTCTTCTGAAGGGCTATGATATCTATGGAAACACTGAAGACAGATTTCTTAAGAAAGAAGAGATAATTCGTGAAGGCAAAGACGCGTCAGCACTGATAACTCTTCTCTCGGACAAGATTGATTCAGAAGTCATATCTTCACTGCCAAAGTTAAAGGTTATCGCAAACTACGCAGTCGGGTACAACAACATAGATATTGAGGAGGCAAGAAAGAGAGGAGTACGAGTCACCAATACGCCGGAAGTTCTTACCGATGCCACTGCAGATTTGACAATGGCACTCATTCTGGCAACCAGCAGAAGAATCGTAGAGGGAGACAGTTTCATTAGAGAGCGCAAATTCGTTGGATGGAAGCCAGATTTGCTAACCGGCCCTTCTCTCTCCGGGAAGAATCTGGGCATAATCGGACTTGGCAGAATTGGAAAAGCTGTAGCGAAAAGGGCTAGAGTGTTCGGAATGAACGTCTTTTATTTCAACAGAAAACCACTTCTTTCTCAAGAAGAAGAGAGATTGAATGTAAGGCATATGAGTCTTGAAGAGTTACTGAAGAGTTCTGATTTTCTGTCGCTTCATGCTCCTCTAACTAAGGAAACCTATCACTTGCTGAACGAGAAGAGGCTCTCATTGATGAAACCAGGAGCCATTCTAGTTAATACTGCCAGAGGTGAGATCATCGATGAAAGCGCACTGATAAAGGCGCTTAAGACCGGAAGACTAGCCGCAGCTGGCCTAGATGTATATGAAGAAGAACCTTATGTGCCTCAAGAGTTGATAGAACTGAACAACGTGGTTCTTCTTCCCCATATTGGATCTGCCACCAGTGAAGCAAGAAAAGAGATGGCAATTATTGTAGGACGCAACGTTGCAGCCGTTCTTGAAGGAAAGGAGCCACCTAACCCTGTGGTTTGATCACTTGGTCAAGAAGTACCATATCGGACCATGATATCTGTTGCCAGCTGCATCGACTGCTACTATTTGCCAGTAATATATAGTGTTTGGAGATAGTCTGTCTACGAAGTAAGTACTTGAGTTCGTTGTCGCATAAAGCTGCGGAGTCGGAGATGTTCCAAGGTAAAGATTGTAACTGACGACATCGATAAACGGTGATGACTTAAGACTAACTCTTGCTCCGGAATCCCTGTTTGATATCCAGAGATCTAGATTGCTCAACACAACGGAGCTGTTCCTGACAACAACGTCCCAGCTCAACACCACACTACCGCCATAGACAAAGGTTCCGTCTTGCAAATAAGTGTTAAAAACAGTTTGCGGTTCCTGATACGTAGCACTTGCAGCAGCGATGATAAATATCGTCATTAGAACAGCAAAGAAGACTCTTTCCATAGTCCGCACCTCCAATTCATCAGACTGTGGATCGGTCTGCAAAGTTTATTAATCAGAAGGGAGAGTGAGATCATGAAAGTAAAAAACGTTGGAGAAGTTTACAGATGCGAGATATGCGGAAACGTGGTTGAAGTGAAAGAAGCCGGCGGAGGAGAACTCGTCTGTTGCGGAGAACCGATGAAGCTTGTTCAGAAATAAGAAGAGCCCCATAAGGGGCTCTTCTCCTAAAAATACATGTCGAATCCCAAGAGGACGGGAAGAGGCCAGAGGAAAAGTGAGAACTTGAACCTATCTGTCATCTTGGTCACATCAACAAAACCTGTTTCTGGAGAGAGTCTTGTTTTGAATCTATCTGTCGACTCATAGAAAGAGAACATAAACTGTCCTCTAAGGCCCATGGAAACCATGTACCTTCTGCCAAACAAGTTGAAAGAAAGGCTTTCAATCCCAGTTACTAAACGACCATCAATACCCGCTTCGAGACCTGAGATTTTCCCGAGCGCACCCGAATATGACAAGGCAGGTCCTGCGTAAAGCATTGTTGGAGTAAATCGAAGACTGCCGGTTTGAGAACCGCCGAAGACTTCAAGACCCAACCTGTAGTAGCCATTTACAGAGAAAATCCCTAGAAGCAATGGAAAATAGACAACTGAACCTCCAATATTGTTCGCGTTGAAATAGCTCCCAAATGAAACTGACGCAACAATCATCACGATTATGAAAAGTACGGTTATTCTCAGCTTCACTACACCACCTCCATAAAAGTTTTGCACTATTAATCATACATTGCGTCCACTCTTGGAAGAAATGACTTAAGCAAAATTGAAGTGATCTTTGTCTCCCCAATTCTCATAGAAGACACTCTGAACACATAGGTTTCTTTGACCTCCTTGAGGACTCTCCTTCGATTTCTTTCCGGCAAAGGTTCCATGCCAAACATACCTTACACAAAAGGAATTTCTCCTTCAAGAAACAGATACAGAAATAGTTGATTATAGTACCATAAACTTGCTGGAGGTTGATCGATGAACAAATCCAATCTTTCCAGAAAAGAGATAGTCTCCTCCCTAGAAGAAGCAGTAAGAAGTAGAGGATCTGTTATGGGAAACGGTATACTGAGAGTGGACTCCTTTCTGAACCATCAGATTGACCCTTTACTTATGAAAAGTGCTGGAGAACTGATAGCTGACTTTTTCAGAGATTACGAAGTCACAAAAGTATTGACTGCCGAGAGTTCCGGAATAGCTCCCTCTCTAATGGCTGCTTGTGATTTGGGAGCTCAGCTTGTTTTCGCACGGAAGAGGAGGCCCATTACTATGCAACATTATCTTAGCGAATCGGCTCCTTCTCATACAAAAGGGGGAGTAGTGGAACTAAATGTTTCCCTTGATTATCTTGGCAAAGAAGACAGAGTAATAATCGTTGACGACTTCTTGGCAAGCGGCAAGACTATTGAGGCTCTTGCAACGCTTACTCTAAGAACTGGTGCATCCTTAGTAGGCTTCGCGGCAGTAATAGAGAAAACTTTTGAAGAGGGGCGCTCTCTACTCGAGAAATTCAGCGTTCCTGTACTTGGAATTGTGAGAATTTCCTCTCTCAATCCACTTTCTTTTGCTGTGAATCAACCCTAGAAATATGCGCAAAACTGAGCGCCAAGACTTACAAACGAAAGGAACAACCTGTCTCCATCGAAAGAATTGGTCAAAGACCAGTATCTTGAACCGGCTCTCACGTAATAAAACGGGCCTTCAAAGTGGAGTCCTGTATAAAAATCGATAAAGCCGTTCCCTTTGCCGAGCCCTGTTGCTACCTCTAAGGCAACGAAAACCTGATCATTCATCTTTAACTTTATATCTGCTGCCGGGCCAAAACCAAAATCAGTCATTTTGCGGCTGTATTGCTCTGAACCCGTAAGATCAATCTGCTTGAATAACAGACGTCCTTGAACTCCAAGTTGAAGAGAAAAACGATCCAGAACGGGGAGAGCATATCCGTAAGTTACTGAGAGCACATCTTGCCTAAACATTGATTCGTAAGTAATTAGTGATTCTGTTCCTGTTGCTTCGAGTGAGCTGTTCACGGAGAAGTGCACAATACTCACTTCGATCAGGTGATCCTGGAAAAACTCATATCCTGCAGTCGGAATGAAATACGCGCGAAAGTTGCTTCTGTCGAGAAGATCCGTTTTCCCCGAACCAGCTTGTTCAAGAAATCCATTCCAAGGCATCGCAAAACCACTTTCTGCCTTCAGTTCAAATTTCGCACAACCGAGAACTGCAATAAGCCCCATGAAGGCGAAAAGACAGAGTCTTCTTGATATCATGATCTAAGCAACCCCTTATCTATCATCCAGCCGGTAATTACTCTGACTTTTTCAATTTCCACATCATAGTGAATGCTGGCAAGAAGCTCTACGGATTCCCTACCTCCGATCAAGGCAGCTCCCCCTACCACAAAATCCGCGATGCTGGCGAAATCTATAGCCAGCTCCTCCTTTAGCTCTTGAGGAAATGTCTTAATCCATTCTAGGCCCAGAGAACTCTCAAATGTTGGTTCTAGAGGGCTTAACGAGGGGAGATTGCCTGAATTGCTGAAGATCTTTCTGAGTAAATCTCCCTCGAAATTAGAGATGAGAAGATCATAGATATCGTCACTTCCCTCCCTTCCAGCTATTCTGTTTAGAATCTGATATAGCTCGCCAATCATTCTGCCCCTAACACTTAGAAGCACATTAGGATCAGGCTGGACAAGCTGATCGAGAGTTTCTAAAGCTGATAACCCCACCCATTCCAGCTCCATTTCGTCCATCATGCGAGGTGTGTCGAAATCAGAGTGGTAGTATCTATCTGGCAGATGGCCCATAAACGGAGAAGGAATTCCTAGAGTCGTGAATACGCAGTGATCAGATCCGGCCATAAATGGGATTTCGCCAAATCTCTTCAATGGATAACCGGAACTAGACGGCATATTCCTTTCTATGTTGTAAGCAAGAGTCCTTCCCCATCTCTGAGGAAGATATGGTGGCACTTTCGAAAGAATGAAGGTTGAACCTGTCTTATCCTGATCGGCACCAACCATATCGAAGTTTATAGTGCAAACAGGGAGACGGCTCTCATTCTTGAGTTGAAGAGCATACGGAACACTACCTAGATACTCGGGAACCAGAGCAACCTTTACGGAATACGGGAATCCGCTGTCATTAAGAACCTTTGCAATCTCTGCAGCGAGAGCCGCACCGCTCGCATTGTCATCGGCCCCAGGAGAGGGGTGACATAGATGAGCAGTCAGAAGAACCTCAGGACCTTCGTTAAAGCCTGTAGCGTCTATCTGCAGAATCTCTAATTCGCCCTCTGTAAGTCTCGTTTCGGCCCTGAATCTTACAAGTGAAGAGCTCCTTTTTACGCGTTCAGACAGAAGATCGAATTTCTCCTTCGACACAGAAAACGCAACTGTATTCCTGTTTGCGGATTCTCTATCGTGTGGAATAGTCAGAAAGTTGGTCATTTCAGGTAAACTATCCAGGCTACGGCCTATTTCCTCAAAAGCCTTCCTCATGTGGCATAAGATAAGACACCTCGCTCCACCCTCAACTACTGCGTTTTGAAAGACCTTTGCCGGATCATCATTTGCCAAAACCGCCTTTTTCGAATAGTCTCCTTTACCATCATAGATAACCAGAGGAAGTGTTTCCCAGCCTTCTGTGCTCCCACTCCCCGAGACAAGGGAAACCTTCGTGACTGCTGTCGAAGTTATGAAAACCCTTTCGGGATCTTCCAGCCACAGTTCTCCATATATCGGTTCCCATGCAAGAGTAGACAGAGTATTTCCCGTTCTCGTAACTCCGTCTGCCGGGTAACTGAATATCTTGAATCTTTCCTCCGGAAGTCCCCCACGAAGAAGGTAATCAATAACGGCATGCATTGATTTGGTGTAATCCCTGCTTCCTCTTACTCTATGATATCCAGAAAGCATCTCAATAAGTGACTTAACTCTAGCTCCTTCGAGTCTTCGGTTCAACTTTCACCACCTCTTTTCGACATAAACCATCTTCCGAGTCATGCCGCCATCAATAATCAGATTGGCACCCGTAATGAAAGAGGACTCATCACTTGCCAGGAAAAGGCACGCTTTCCCTATGTCCTTTGGTCTGCCTACTCTACCCACAGGATGTTTTTTATGAGCGGTCTCACTCAGACTGGAACTACTATTGGCTCCCCTGTCTGTAACGTCAATCATTCCAGGGCTGATAGCGTTTACCTTATCTTTGGTCCAAGACTAATAGCCAGTGAATGTGTAAGAGCCAGTAATCCACCTTTTGAAGCTTAGTAAGGTTCTGAGTCTTGTTCAGACATTAGTGCTCTGGTTGAGACAATGTTAACTAAACTGGGAGCTTCAGAATTCATCAGATAAGGAACACAGTACTTAGTCATCATATAAGGGCCAGTGAGATTGACTTCAAGAACCTTTTTCCAGTCTTCTATCGACCTGTCTAGAATCGTTCCAGTCCAAGCGATACTTGCATTGTTTATTAGCGTATTGATCGATCTTGTTGGCGCTGCGGCATAATCAACAGCTCTCCTAACATCTCTTCCCGAAGAGACATCTCCTTGAATGACAAATGCTGACCTCCAAGCCCTTTAATAGTCTGCACTGTGTCGTTACCGGCCAATTCGTCAATATCCATCAGGACTACAAGCGCTCCAGATTCTGTAAAGCCAAGTGCTATTGCCTTCCCGATCCCTTTAGCACCGCCGGTAATCAAGACCGCCTTGTCCGAGAACCTCAAAGAGCACCTCCTGACGCTCACTTTTTATCCCATAGCCGGCTAGATCTTGGTTAGCCTTTCAGACTGTATCATTGCACACTTTTCGATTGCTGCAAGCTTTATCTCTTGTTCTTCAAAAGCCTCTGCAATAGCATGATAATGGTTGTAAGCCATTTTCCAGTATAGTGAAGCCCTGTCGGGTTCACGTTCGGTTTTTGCGATCTTTTCGAGAGTCATTCCCTTAACAAGCCAGAGAGACACATCATCGCCTCTCAACCTTAAGCCCTTTTCAAAGATTTCAAGAGCCTTATGATGTTCTTCAAGACGGTCTCGGAGCAAAACCCCCAGTTTCCTTATATAAACAAGCTTATCTTCCGGTAGTTGGAGAATCTCTATAAGTCTTTCGTAATCCCTGGCGAGCTCCTCAAGGTCTTCTCTGCTCGCATTTCTGTTTTTGGATCTTGATTCAGAGACCGAAATTCTTTTCTTGATCAATTCAATATCATTTGATTCATCTGAGCAAATCTCGTTAACACTTTCTGGAACAGATTTATCCAGAAGCCTAATCTTTTCAAGCAGAGCTTTCTTGTCTTCAAATCGATCTATCCTTGATAGGATTTGATCAAGCCTGATAAGAAACGACGCTTCGTTTCCTTTAAAAGAATACCCACAGCCATCAAACCTTTCGACTATTCTCTCAGCGATTTCACGCAAATCCTCCTCTGAAGACGTGACGAGACCATACATTATAGAAAGTTCCAGATACAGAAGCTCATCTCTTATAGTCAGTTCACTGGAGACTACGATGCGCTTGAGAATAGCTAGCTGATCCTCTCTCGAAATCTCTCCCACTTCTGCAATCGTGTTCATGTACATCTCCTTAATCTTGGAAAGCCTCTCTCGACTTGCAGAAGCAACGGTCATTTCAATATTCTGGAGAGCAACCTCCACAAAAAAGACTCTTCGAGAAATCCTGTAGCAAGCAGTTGCCAAATCTATGGCTAGATCAGGCTCCTTGCTGAAGAAGAATCTCATAACTCTTTCCCATAGTTTCTCATCGAATTCTCCGGCAAGTCTGATCAAAGATCTGGTTGCAGCTGTTCTCATAGGTCTATCAAACTTTTTGAAGATGGCCGAGAAGTCTTCAAACGACTCATCGCTTGTGATAAGTCTTAGTCTCTCAACCGCAGCTTCAAAAGCACCTTCTATATCTCCGATTTCTACTTTCATGTTCATCAGTTCAGCGAGAAGTCTGTTCCTCTCTTCGTCCCCTTGTGATCTCTCTATTCTTCTCTCTATCTTTGACATCTTCCTATCTTTTATTCTTCGACTGATCTTCTTCAAGAACATCATATCCTCCAACAATAACTGAATAAAATCGCTTCTATAAAAGGATACCAGAAAATGAGATCCTGATAACATGAAAGATTCTCACAAAGGCTCCTCATTATGGGTATTCCGCTAACGAATTCTTTACGATGGGTTACCTATGCTACACGGAAGCAGACGAAATAGCCACATCGAGAATCAGATCAATCAAAGATCTACTCCATTCAATTCTGTAACCCCAGATCGTTCTTTGCAGATAGTAAACCCTCGCACCGCTGAACTCCGTGAAAACGTTTTTCTCGGAGGATCCAGGGATGAATATGAGGCAATAACTATCTGGATCGTCCTGCAACTCGTACAGTTCAAGAAAACTACTGTACTCAGGATCATCTTGAGTATATAGCGATCCGGACAATCCTTCTATGAACCAGTCGCCGGATCGATGCGCGTACTGGATGTAGTGACGCTGCATCAAAGGCCAATCTTTTTGGAAATCAAACACCAGACTCTTCATGTCACCCTCAAGCTCAACTATCGCCAGCTCTCTCAGGAACGCGATTTCCCTCTCATTGAGACCTGCCTTAGAACCGGCTTCCTGCTGCTGACGAATTTGAGCGGTGTAATCAAGCATAGCCCTTTCATACTGAATAAAAACTTGGCTGGGACTTCTGAAGAAATTGAAGCCCCAAATATACGATATTGCCAGAAAAGCCGTTACGACAACGAGAAAAGGTAACCAGAGTTTCAAATCAATACACCACCCGGTTTCACCGCATATTCAAAGATAACACAAGTCTCTGTAGCATAATCGCCCAGAAACAGCTCAAACTTCAAAACAGCCGGAGATGTTGTATCATTATGACTGACAAAGAACAAGAAGGGAAGCTATATGCTGTTAACTCTTAGCAAAGTGGGACATGATTATGGTCAGGACTTCCTGTTTGATGAAGTCTCAACCTCAATAGACAAGAGAGACAAGATTATCCTTCTCGGTAAGAACGGAAGCGGAAAATCCACCCTAATGAGAATCATAGCAGGAGAGCTTTCTCCAACTGAAGGAGAGGTTTTCCATTCGTCAAACGTAAAGATTGGTTATCAGATTCAGAGCAGAATTCCCGATGAGAAAATGACGCTTATGGAGTACTACCTGCAAGACAAATCAAATGTTCCTCTGGATACGGAAGAGTTTTATTCTTATGATAGAAGAGTGAGAAGCATTTTGGTAGGTTTGGAATTCTACGAAGAAGATTGGGAAAGACATTTGGAAACCTTCAGCGGAGGAGAACTCACAAGAATATCACTTGGAAAGCTCTTTCTTGTCGACCACGATATTCTCTTGCTAGACGAGCCAACTAATCATCTGGATCTTGAATCAACGGAGTGGTTGGTTGATTTCCTGAAGAGCTATAAAGGTGCGCTCCTGGTTGTCACTCACGATAGGTATCTGATAAGGAATGTTGGAAACAGATTCTGGGAGCTGAATGGAGGATCTCTCTGGGATTTCGCCGGAACATATGACAAATATCAGTCTGACAGAGAGATCATGGTTAAGAGTGGATTGAGGACACGAGAGAACCTTTCAAGAGAAATTGATAGGCTGGATGCAGTTGCAAAAAGATACAGACTTTGGGGTCAAGAGAAGTTCATAAAACAAGCAGTTAATAAGGAGAGGCAAAGAGATAGACTCAAGGATCAGCTTGAAACTATAGATCTTCCAGACGAGGAAATCAGGCCAACTAAGTTCAGACTCCCTCAGCCAGACAGAACCGGCTACTCAGTTTTGAAGATCGAAGGACTGTCGTTCGGATTTGGAAGCAAGAAACTTTTCAACGGCGCCTCTGCAGAAGTGCACAGGAGGGACAAGATTGGACTTTTGGGCCCCAATGGAAGTGGGAAGACAACCTTGCTGAGGATAATAACTGAGAATCTTGAGGAGCACGTTGGGCAAATAACTTGGGGTCATAATGTTCGCTGGGGCTACCTGTCGCAGCTTACTGAAGATCTGAACCCATCTAATGATGTGATAAGCGAGATTTGGCAATTGATGCGGGGGCAGCCGGATTACGAAGTGCGGAAGTACATTGGAAGATTCGGTTTCCCGGGCGATGATGTGTTCAAACCAGTTCCATCTTTGAGTGGAGGAGAGAGAACAAAGCTAGCACTGGCAAAACTTATTCTATCGAAACCAAACGTTCTAGTGATGGACGAGCCTACAAACAACCTAGATATCTGGTCTATTGAGAGCCTTGAAGAGGTTCTGAAAGAGTATGAGGGTTGCATAATCCTAGTGTCACATGACAGAGAATTCGTACAGAACGTATGTGATCACTTCCTGATGATAGATGGGAAGAAGTTAAAGGCGGTATCTTCTGTTGAAGAATACCTTAGAAGGAACCAGAGAAACATCGATTCTACGGGCAACGAATATGCGAGGCTAACCTTTCAGGAGCGGCGCAGACTATCCAACAAGAAAAAGTCAGTCCTTGAAAGACTTCAGCAGTTGGAAGTTGAAGAGAACGAACTATCAAGGAAGTTGGAAACGGCACAGCTAAAGATGGGCCTTTTCTCAACAGATTACGAAAAACTTCAAGACCTTTATACTGGCATAGAGAGAATTGAATCAAGACTTCTAGAAATACTCCAGGAAAGAGAAATGCTGGATGATGAACTTGACAGGCTCTCTGAAACTCTTGATGAGACCTCATAACATCAAGAACGCGATGGAAACCGCTGACAATAATATGCAAAGATCTGAGTATATCAGATATCTATGAAAACTCTTCTTGTCGACCTCTACCATCGACCTGGGATCACTGGCCCCCTTTATTATCAACCGATCTGCCTTGTACCAAAAGAGCGCGGCAGAGGCGATTGAACCGAAGAAGACCAAACTCCACATAATCGACAGTGAACTGATCAGTATGATAGATAAGGCAGTGCCAACAATCACAAACAAAGTAGCCACTGCCGGTATTCTAATAGTCTCCCAAAAAGAGTAAAGATAACCCTGTACTCTGGCTTCAGTTCTAGGATCTCGCAGAGGTGTCATGAAGATTGAGACTAGTAGTCCACCACCCGCCAAGAGAACATAAGAAAGCACAAACACCGTCTTGTTAAAACCTTCGAACACTCCCATGCTTATCACTCCAAAAAACCTGCTAGCTGGATCTTCTTGCTGAAAACAACAAACAAGTGCATCTGGAAAAGGGATACTTTTCAAGCCTGTTCTACAAAAATCATTATAGCAGATATTGGAATAACGATGATCCAGGGTTCCTTCCTACCAGCAAATCGAGAAGAAGGACTGGACAAAGGGCTCTCTTCATCGATCAAAGGTCAAACGGCTTTCCTCACTTCATTCGAGTCCGCCTCTTCACAGAGGCTCTCTATATCACAGGTTGCTCCCAGAGAAAAACTCTTAGTCTGGCCACCCTTAAGAGGCCCAAGAATCGCTGTGTAAAGCATTGACATTAGCATCACAAAGAACGGTGCCGGATCACGGATGTCCCATGAGTCGTCTCTCAGTCTCTTTCTGTTCTTGAAGAAGGCTTTCATTTTACCAAACTTTCCTTTGAACAGCACGCTGAAGAACCAGCCTATTTCCAATGCAGTTGTATAAGTGCCATTACCCACTTCTGGCGACATAATCTGCTCGGCTCTGTTCTCGGTCACCAAGTCCATATATGCCTTTACCATATCTACTCCCGAACAATATGCCACCAAGAGTCCGGGACTCATCCTCGGATTAACATCAACCAGATAATACTCGTCTCTTTCCTTATCATAGAGAAAATCCGTTGATATGAATCCCGAGTAATTGAGGTTGCCGACGATTTTCTCAACGTCTCTCAAGACCGAATCACATTCAATGGAGATCCTGCAAGTTCCTATCCCTCCGGATTCCGGATACTCTCTTACATTCTTGTAGATAACATTTCCTATCATTTTACCATTGTAGGCGAACCCAGTAGTACATATTTGTTGAGGCGGCTTCCACTCCTGAACAAGAAATCTCTTTCCATCTAGCGCTTTCGATATCTTCTCGAACTCTTTGGAAGAACTTACTCTCACTATTCCTTCGGCGGACCTTTGATTACGCGGTTTCACTATAAGCGGGAACGAACTGCCGTTAGGCTCAAATTCCCCAAGCAATGCTGTTCTAGGAACACATATTCCAAGTGACCTCGCGTAATCTGTCATAGTGAATTTGTCATGAAGAAGCTTGATGTGATCGTATGAAGGCACCAGAACTTTGACCCGACCCTCAAAAAGATGCAGGTACTTGCTTATAACAAAGCCCTCCTCAAACGTCGGGCATATCACATCTATCTTCATTTTATCTGTCTTTTCCAGAATCTCGTTGATAAATCCTTCGCTATCATCGCTGACCGATGGATAGACGAACTTCCCCTTTAAGTACCTCGAATAAAGGCCCCCACTGAACTTACTGCTATCCGCAGCAAAAACATCATGCCCATTTTTAGCCAGAAGTCTGATAGCATTGATCGCATACCACATTCTCGCGCCAGTAATTAACACCCTCAAAGTAAGAAACCTCCCGTGGACGATTAGCAAAACAAGGTAATTACAATCATACTATGCTAAGAACGTAACAATTACATTATTCAAGGTGTTTCACTAATAACGCTTCCTGAATTCTCCTGGCTCAGTACTGGCAATTTGATGAAAGACTGTGGAGTTATCGGAGACCTAAATATGTAAATTTGCACATCCATTTACATAATAAAGACGGTTTGATTTCTTTAAAAATAAGTTGTATAATCTCTTTGAGTGGTTGACGGTTAACTTCATTTATTATGTATTCACAATGAACTCGTTCACATAACAAAGTTAGCCGCAATCCGGACAACTCCTCGTTTCGTAGCAATTCCCCCTTCGATTCCTGACGCCAGTCAGGAATCCTTTTTATTTATCTCTATGATTCGAATAAGGTAAAAAGAGCCGCCTTCTGGCGGCTCCACTAACAGACAAGACTATTTTAATCTCTCAACAAGTGAATAAATCGATTCTGCTGCCTCAGCAGGCAGCTTGTCAAAACCTCCTCTTTCAATTTCTCTGGATCGAAGAAAGTTCAGTCTGTCAACCAATCTATCTCTTATCAGCTTCTTATAACTCTCGTCAGTAAGATCGGGGATGAATCCTTTAATCTTCATCGTCTCCAGTTCAGTGAACGGACCCCAGGGAACAAACTCGGCCCGCCTCTCCACTATCAACTCAAGAATCTGAAGAGTAAGGTCTTTTGGAACTTTCAGATCACGGAAGTATCCTGTGTTGAAAATGTAACAATCGATGCTTCTACTTGTGAACAGCTCGAGATAACGGTCAAAATCAGCAGAAAGGGGGTAGGTTCTGAAGGGATTAGCGTATGGTTCGATTACCAATGCATTGGGATCCACGCCTGGCGCAAGGCGTTCAGCAGAGGTTCTCTTCGTCGCAAGGGTAGCTCCCATGGTTGATGCAAGAACGGGATCAACAACTCTAACCACAGGGGGAATCGAAGGATCCTTCATTAGCCATACTATCGAATCTACCGGCTCGTCAAATCTGTCTACTCTGTTGGGTGACCATAGCTTCGACTTGATTGCACGACCATTTCCATTCCTTATATCCTCGGTCACGATGACTATTCTCCCCTCATCATCTTGAGTAGCTCCGACATTTTGAACAGATAGAAGATACTTATTGTCTTCACTGCTCAAGGGATAATCAGAGGTCTTATCGAAATACGAAGGCTCTAGCGCCACAGAGGAACCGTCTGAAGAGGAAATGACAAAAGCATCGTCATGAAGAACAGTTACATCATACTTACCGCCATGCTTGGCATGCGTTAATGTCGATTTCCCCGAACCTGAGAGTCCGAAGAACCCGACCACGAATTTTCTGTCCTGAAGATTGTATCTCTTCTGACCGCCATGGCAAGCTGCAAATCCGCGCCTGTTGGCACAACCCCAGGCAAGGGTTAGAGTACCTTTCTTGAATTCGCCAAAGTACCTCATTCCAAGAACTGCCGCGCAATTATGTTCTGGATCAAAGAACGATAGTCCCAGCGGATGATCCGGATGTTGCCATTCCGGGTCGGAGAATACGAAAATATCTCCCTCACCTTCGAATCCTTCAGAGGTCTCGTACATCCCATTATAGAATTCGTTTATTGGCTGGAAGTTCAGTAGCCAGTTATAGATAAGATTCTCGTGAGCTTCTGGAACAAGAAGATGGGCCTTGACCATGAAGTTTTCAGCTAATCCTATATAGGCCTGTGCATGATACATTTTCCTACTTCTTGTATTGTAGATTGCCTCCCGAATCTTTGCCCCGTATTCCGCTTCATCTACTCCTGGCTCCCCCAAGATTCTCCGGGCAGTAGCACACCTGCCTGTTACGGCGCCATCGTTGAAAAGCAGAACTCGCGAGTCACACTCAAGTCCGACCTTCTCGGGTTTGAAGACATGAAGATCCGTCACAATTGTACCAGGAGAGTCCTTAGCCAGTTTATAGGCTTCACTTGGGGAAGAAACCGGAATCACGTTATTCCCGTAGAAAGCAGTTTCGATCGTTACTCTAGCCATTGAAAATAGGGGGTTATTCTTTCCTATCTCACCCCTGATGAATCTGGAACTGGTTGACATTTTTCACCTCCATAGACCATGAGAAAATCGGCCGATTCCTCGGCAAAGGTATTTCCTTAGCAACAACTAGAAGGATTCGCAAAGTCCTGGTTGACTGTGCGAATCACGATTAATCTTGCATCATTGTGCATGAATGGGGTATATTGAGGAAGACTCGAACACAAAAATGATGTACAGTTATAATGGGAAAAGGTAGTCAATTATTGATCACGAGTTCCGTACCTACCGGCTTCTCTTTGAAGACAGATTACACAATTCCTGAATCGCTCATGAGAAACTCGTTGCTCTTGCTCTAGTCGCCACTCGCTTGAGCAGATCAGTGGAATTCATCTCTATGTTATCTAGCGTTTTCCGGTAGTCTCTCCATATAATTCGCACCGGTACATCGGCGAATCTGTCTTCTCACATCCGAGGGGATCCCCTCTTAATGTTATTGGTGAACCCTATGTTTCCGATTCTAATCTATCTTCAGAAGGAGCCCCTGGTACCAGAGAGTATTTTACATTCATTTCCATCCTTTTAGCGCCAGTTCTCAACTTAGGAAGTCAAGTTTGAGACTTAGAGTCAAGACTATAAGGAAGTACAGAGCTTGACAGACCGATTAGTGGAGATTGTTCCTGCCAATACTTTACTAAGACAGGTAAAGAGTTTTCGAAGAGACCATGCGGCCTGTTATTTCCTGAGAGAAAAAAAGGCATGACTTAATCCCATCTTTAGTTATCCACGACATTTCGTCCAAAACAAAGCCGCTTCTCACTGTCTTGTGGAACAATCGCTCGTTTGTTAGAAATATCAAATACTGAACACTTCTTCAACTATCCAGATTTTCTCTTCTAGAAAACACCTCTGCAATCTTCACAATTACCATAACGGCCTTTTCCATCGAGCTTACCGGGATATACTCGTATCTTCCGTGAAAATTATGACCTCCGGTGAAGATGTTCGGTGTTGGGAGACCCATGAAAGAGAGACGCGCGCCATCGGTGCCCCCTCTCACTGGTGAAATCCTTGGTCGAATTGAAAGACTCTCCATAGCTCTTTCTGCAATTTCAACAAGGAACATCTTTTCTTCGATTTTCTCTTTCATATTGTAATACGAGTCTCTTGTCTGCAAAGTCACCGTATCATCGCCGTATTTCGAATTCAAGAAGACCGCGATTTCCTTAATCATTTTCTTCTTTCGTTCGAACTTCTCCATATTGTGCTCCCTAATGATGTACTTCAGAATTGTCTCTTCCACTGAACCTTTTATACTGAGCAGATGGAAGAAGCCTTCTCTACCTTCCGTTGCCGCAGGTACTTCACTTGAAGGCAGCAGATCGTTGAACTCGCATGCTATCAGTATCGAGTTCTTCATCTTACCTTTTGCACTTCCAGGATGAATGTTCCTGCCTTTTACAACAACTTCGGTATTTGCGGCGTTGAACGTTTCGTACTGGATTTCGCCCAAAGCCCCTCCGTCAATTGTGTAAGCATAGTCTGCCCCGAATTTCTCTACATTGAAGTACTCGGTTCCCCTTCCCACTTCCTCGTCAGGAGTAAATCCTAGTCGGATTTCGCCATGCTTGATCTCTGGGTTTGAAATGAGGTACTCTATTGCGGAAAGAATCTCCGCAATTCCTGCTTTGTCGTCTGCTCCTAGCAGAGTAGTTCCGTCTGTCACGATCAGCCTTTCACCAACATACTCTTCGAGCTCAGGAAAGAGCCGGGGATCGATGAAAATATCCTTATCTTTGTTAATGACTATCTTGCCTCCTTCATAATCAACAATTGAAGGCTTGATATCTTTGCCGCTCACATCTGGGCTCGTGTCCATATGGGCTATGAATCCCAAAACCGGAAGTCCATCACCAGCATTTGACGGCAAAGTCGCCATCACGTATCCGTGGTCATCCAATGTCACTCCTTTCAGACCCATTTCCTCCATCTCCGTTTTGAGAATATGAGCAAGATCAAGCTGACTGGCAGTTGATGGAAACGAATCTGATTCAAAACTTGAGGTAGTCTCTACAGATACATACCTTAGGAACCGTTCAATCACTCTTTCCATTTCTTCTCTCCTTCCGTTGTTTAGCCTTGTTCTTATGTATTAGTACTTCGATAAGCTCTCTAGGTCTTGCCGCAAGTCGATTAGCTAACACTGCAGCCGAATTAAAAACCATTCCCGACACAGAGACCACCTTTCTCGTCTTGACTCCCTTCAAGAAAATCAAAGAGACGCTTCAGAACAAAAGTAACGAAGAACAGGATCTGGATGCCGAAAAACCTGTGTCCGCCAACCATCCAAGTGAACCTGTTCAGATATGCAGCGAAAAATCCTCCCACCAGGGAGCCAACAAGAGCCGAGGCACCGTTGGTGAATGAAAGCAAAGCATAGTAAGACTGGGCATCAACCCCGCTAAGCAAGTCGAGCCTTGTGGTGAATAAACAGAGGTTTATGGCGCTCCATGAAGCGGTCCCGATAAAAGCGTCAATATACAACAGATAGACCGTCCCGTTGTCCATAAACAACCACAGGATTGTCCTGAGGAAAGCCCCAAGAACCCCGAACTCAAGGACCTCCTGATTCCCGATTTTGTCAGCGATCTTTCCCCACAACAAGTAAAACAGTATTGTTAGGAGTGAACTGAAGACACTCAGTATACTAAGAAATGAGTAATCCAGTTTCATGTTGACTAGCTCATGATAAGCGAAAAAGGGCGAGGTAATAGCTATTGAGAAGCTCCAGAAGGAGTAGAATCTCAAATACGGCTTGAACCTTATGTCTTTAGTGACGGCCCTGAACAAACCTCGACCATGACTTATTTCGTGGGGAGGATCGTTATGAAACCCCAAGAGCACGAGGCTGACTAATGCACTTGCCACTCCAAAAGCAGTGATCAGAATGAAACCCATTCTTCCGGGCACCGAATCAAGGATAAAGGCGTAGAACAACGTTATAAACATATTCGTGAAAGTGAATATCACGTTTCTCATGCTCAAGAATCTAGCAGCACCTTTTAACGGCGCCACATCTCTTATAATCGAAACCCAATAGTTTCCGGTAAGACTCGCCGCAAGCGAGAAGAAGGCAAGAATAGTCAGCAGAAGTGACTGCCTGTTTATTCCAAGAGCAAGCGCGATAGGGATAAAAGCCGTAGACAGCCTGCTTGCGAAAGCGCAGATCATCATCGCCCGCTTTCGGCTCTTGACAATTCTCAAGAAGGATGGAGCCAGCAGCTGAATGAACTGGGAAACCGAAGGAAGAACGCCAATCAAGGCTATCGCCGGTTCAGATGCCCCAAATTCGAGTGCAAGCCCTGTACCAAGAAAACCCTGAGTTATCAAGAAGAACCCATTGTATATTGCACCCTCAAAAACCGAGAGAATCCTAGTCTGCCGATTCTTATCCAATCAATACATCTCCGGACGACGTAGAGTAATACAAACAGTGCTACTGCTTATTATCGCAATTTACTGGCAAAACAACTACAAGAGAGATCACTTTGTCTACTAGAAAATCTTTGGAAGACACGCGAAGATGCCTATTAACTAAATGTTTACAAACTAAAAGCCGATAATTCCACTCTACTATCTTGACAAACCCGATCAATTTGGGTACAATTAATTCAAACAGATAAGAACCCTTGCAACCTCAAAAGCTCAACCGGTCATTAAAAAAGACAAAGCACCTAAAAGTTATATGCAAGTCCGCATTACCCCCCATATTGTTGAATGGACGTGCATGTTGAAACCCCCTGGAATATCCCGACTTTTAAGCCGCCAATTGGCGGCTTTCTTTTTTACTACTCAATAATCGCTGCAACACCTATGAGACCAGGGCCTGTATGACACACAAGAGACTGAGAAATTTGACCTGTTATCACATCATCTATTCCTGCAGCCTTAATCTCTTCTATTACCATTCGAAAGAATTCCATTGTCTTTTCACTCTTATCTGAAGTATATGCGGCAATGTTCAGAAGCCTCTTGCCTTCAATGAAGTTCAAGAGATTCTTCACAGAAGCTCTGACGGCTCTCTTCATGCCTCTCTCTTTTGAAACACTGTGATAGACTCCATCTTCTCCAACGGTTATTACGGGTTTCAGGTCAAGAATATCACCTATAGTTGCAGTAACTTTTCCTATTCGTCCTCCAGCCTTTAGAAACTTCAGAACAGGTATGCAGAAAAAAACCTTAGATTTCTTTACAGAAGCGTGAATTTCGCTCACAACCTTTTCAAAGGCAATACCACTCTTAATCATATCTATCCCCTTCATAGCGAGCAGCCCCGAGCCAATCGAAATATTCTTTGAGTCGACTACCTCGACCTTCACATCGGAGTGCTTTTCGGAGAAGTCTCTGACAAAAGTCTTCACTTGACCAAGCGTTCCGCTCAGACCGCTGGATATTCCAATATAAAGCATCTCCTTGAATCCCTTTTCATAAAGGCTGTCAAAAGCCTCACCGATTTCCGACGGTCTTGGAAGAGATGTCTTGGGAAACTTATCTTCCATATAGTGAAGCAGATCGGGTGTGGATATGTCGATGTTGTCTCTGTACTCCTTACCATCCAGAATTATCTTCAAAGGTACAACTCTAACGTTATCTCTTGCTTTCATCTGTTCAGGAAGATCACAACCTGAATCGACAATAACTCCAATCATCTGGCAAACCCCCTGTCATACAAGCTAATTACATACCTCTCTTTAAGACCGGCGTCTAGATTGCTGCGTTCACAGTTCGAAGAGTTAAACGTTGAAACGACCGTTTCTAAGTCAGTTATGTCTACCAAAATCTGATTCACAAAGACCGAAGGAAATCCCTGTAATAGTTGAAACTCTTCTTTGGAACTCGTTTCAGATCGTTTTTGAAGTCCACGTATACCAAACCAAACCTCTTGGAGTAACCTCGTGCCCATTCGAAATTGTCCATCATAGTCCAGACAAAAAAGCCCCTAAGATCCACTCCTCCCTTGATCGCGTTAAGAGCAGCTGAAAAGTGCTTTCTAAGGTAATCAATTCTCGGGCCATCGTCAACGTTGCCATCAACCAAAGCATCTTTGCTTGCGATACCGTTCTCAGTAACATAGATCGGTTTCCTTCCGTATTCTTTGAAGACCTTGAATAGAAAACCTTCTAGACCTTCTGGGTAGATCTCCCATCCCATCTCGGTCTTCGGGAGGTCTCCCTGAACAACTTCGCTGCCAAGCACGCTTGATTCTTGGCTTCTAACAAGGTTTCTTGTATAGTAATTCACACCCCAAAAGTCGAACGGCGTGGATATTAGTTCCATATCTTCATCTTCGATAGTTGGGCTCACTCCTGCAATCTCGAACCTTGAGAAGAGTTCGGAAGGATACTCGCCAGTGATTGGGGTTTCAAAGAACCACCCGTTTACGAATTGATCATAGAGTCTTGCCGCTCGAAGATCAGCTCCGGAATCGCTAGCAGGCTCAACAAAAGCAGATACATTGGTTAGACCAATCATGCCGTCTCTTACTTCCTCCCTAAAACGCTTCACCGCTTCACCATGAGAAAGCAAAAGGTTGTGAGCAACGGAAAGTGAAATCCTCAAATCTCTCTTTCCGGGTGCGTGTTCCCCCCAGAGGTAACTGACGTGGGATGAGCAATACGGTTCGTTCAAAGTTATCCAGAGCTTCACCCTGTCACCGAATTTGCTGAACATACTGCTGGAATAATCGCCAAAGTAATGCCTTATTTCTCGGGACTCCCATCCCTTAAATCTTTTCTGCAGTTTAAGAGGGAGATCCCAGTGGTATAGAGTAACAACAGGCCGAATACTCCTCTTAAGAAGTTCATCAATCAGTCTATCGTAGAAATCGATTCCCATCTGGTTTATCTGTCCTCTGCCTTCAGGAAACACTCTTGGCCAGGATATGGAAAATCGGTAGGAGTTCACTCCGAGCCTAGTCATAAGCTCAATGTCTTCCAAGTACCTGTGGTAGTGATCGCAGGCAATATCGCCATTTTCCCCGGAATCTATTCGTCCAGGTTCATGGGTGAAATCCGACCATATCGAAGGCCCTTTACCTTCTTGCAGGTCTGCGCCCTCAATCTGATAAGAAGCCGTTGCAACACCCCAAAGAAAGTCCTCAGGAAAACTTGCTCGCAAAGAGATCCCCTCCTAGCCAACTTCTCACTTTACAAATCCTACCACATTACTCATTCCAACATGTAGAATCAGAGGTCGGTAAGAACCAGGAAATCTGTCCCATCTGATCAAAAGCCTTCGGCTTGTATTAGTATTGATAAAGAAAGCAGTTCCGAATTTGCCGGTTCTTGATTTCTCCATGCTAGGAGTTGAATTCATTTCTGGGAGGCAGCATTGATGAATCTACTGTCGAATTTCGTTATTCCCGCGCAAAACTTGATAATGTTTGCTATTGGCGGAGTTCTGATCTATCTAGCGATAAAGAAAGAATACGAGCCGATGTTGCTTCTTCCAATCGGTTTCGGAGCAATACTCACAAACATTCCGGGATCATCGGCTATTGGAGAACATGGAGTGCTAACTATCCTATACGAAGCTGGAATTGCAAATGAGCTCTTTCCTGCCTTGATCTTCATCGGGATCGGAGCGATGATCGATTTCGGACCTCTTCTTCAAAAACCGGTCATGTTTTTCTATGGAGCGGCTGCCCAATTGGGGATCTTTCTGACGATAATTGTGGCTGCTCTGCTTGGATTTGATATAAGAGAAGCGATCGCTATCGGGATAATCGGGACCGCGGATGGTCCGACATCAATCTATGTCGCAAGCAGATTGGCCATTCACATGCTTGGGCCGATCTCAGTCGCCGCGTATTCCTATATGGCTCTTGTTCCGGTAGTTCAACCACCCATTATTAAGCTGCTTACTACCAAGGAAGAGAGAAGAATAAGAATGGATAATAGAACCGAAAAAGTCCCCAAGTACGTTAAGATCCTCTTCCCGATTCTTGTTACGCTTCTTGCCGGTATCATCGCCCCTGTAAGTGTAGCTCTGATCGGAATGCTCATGTTTGGGAATCTGATAAGAGAATCGGGAGTTCTGAACAAGTTGAGTAATGCTGCTCAGAACGAGCTCTCAAACATCATCACTTTGTTTCTTGGAATCGCCATCGGTTCTACTATGACGGCCAGCGCATTCCTGAACTCCAGAACACTGTTGATTCTTCTAATGGGATTAGTTGCTTTCGTACTTGACACTATGGGTGGAATCATTTTCGCAAAGGTTTTCAACCTATTTAGAAAACAGAAGATTAACCCTATGATTGGCGCAGCAGGAATATCGGCTTTTCCTATGTCGGCAAGGGTTGTGCATAAGATGGGACTCGAAGAAGACCCAAACAACTTCTTAATAATGTACGCAACAGGCGCGAACGTAGCCGGGCAGATCGGCTCCGTTCTAGCCGGCAGCATAGTTTTGGCGATCTTTTTAAGATGAAAGGAGCATAGACAATGAGTGAAGCAGTCTCTAGGAGCATCGCGATTTTTCTTGAAGGTTATCCTACGATATTTGTCGCTACGATTGCCTTCTTCATAATGATAAAATTGCTAATGAAGTCTACCTCAAGAAGGAATGAGAAATAGGTCGCTGCTGCACGTTTCTTTTATCAATAGACCTCGCCTGGAGACTTCAAAAAGCACGAAAAGGAGAGTTGCCATGATTGATGGAAAAAACGGCACTTACCCTGTGCTTTCCGAAATCCTTAGAAAATACGATACTTCCTTCGACAGAATAGAGAATTTCGTCAACTCGAAGCAGGGCTTTTTCTTCATTTTCAGTTCAAAAAGGGTCGAAGGAAGTAGAGGTCCTTACTACGACTGCATTGTCGGAGACTCCAGAAACAGAATCGATGCAAAGGCATGGATAAGTGAACAGGGCTGTTTGGAACCTGTGATAGGTAATGTGGGCCTTGCTGACTATCTTATGGATGATAGATACGGGTTGAGTATTAAAATAAGAAGGCTGTTCTCGGTAGATGAGATGGAAAACTACAGTTCCGGTTCGATTTCACAGTTACTTCCGGTTGTCGAAGATCCTGAGAGAATCGTATCGGAAGTACGCGAACTCATCGAATCTGTCAAAGACGACTATCTGAAGGCCCTTGCAGAAAAGCTTATTTCAGAGGACGGGCCTTGCCCAGACTTCTTTGAAGCGCCGGCAGCCAAAATGTATCATCACGCCAGAATAGGAGGACTTGCGGAACACAGCCTTTCGGTAGTCAAGTACGCACTTGCTCTGACTGAGGTTTCTGGATCAAGAGCAAATATCGACAGGGACCTCATAATCACCGGGGGACTCTTCCACGATATTGGAAAGACAATATCATATACCACAGAATCATTCGAATTCGACTACTCAGATGAGGGTTACCTTGAGGAACACATAGCGATCGGCGCAAGAATCATTGAGATTGAGATTTCAAAGATCAAGGGTTTTCCTGAAGAAAAAAGAAAGACACTGATCCACATAGTTCTGAGTCATCATGGGGAACTGCAGTTCGGTTCTCCCGTTACTCCAAAGACCCGCGAAGCAATTCTCATATGGCTTTGTGACAATCTCGATTCGAAGCTTGATAGCTTCGAGACTAACGCTTCCACAGCTTCAAAGGGAAGCAAATGGACTGCTTTTTCAAAGATGTTTCAAAGCAGACTATACTTAGGTGAACGAGAGAACGAAAAGGAGTCTGAATTCTGATAAATCAGGCTTCAGCCTAGATAGATTGTATTAACAACTGATCGTTGTCTTTTTCCGTATCCACATACAATCAAACTGCGAAAGGGTGATTTGATGAAGAATTTTATCCTAGTGTTTCTCCTGGTCTTTGCTTCTATAATTCTCGTTGGCGGGGAGTTAACGCTTTTCTTTGGAAATCCTCATTCTCACACTTCTTATTCTGATGGCACTGGATTCCCTGAAGAAGCGTATTCGTATGCAAAGGGTGTACCCAATCTTGACTTTCTTGCTATAACTGATCATGCTTATTACTTCGTTCAGGACCTCCCCGACGGAAGAGATAAGCTGGCAGCGACTATAGAGGCGGCCCGGCAAGCATCATCTGCCGATTTCCTGGCACTTGCCGGATTCGAGTGGACGGCTACTGGAACCGGACACATCAACGTCTACGGCACCAGCGATTGGACTGATAGAGTCAAGTCTGATCTATGGCATTTGTACGACTGGATTATCGAACGTAACGCAGTTGGGCAGTTCAACCACCCGGTGAGAGTCTTCGGAGACAACTTCAAAGATTTTCAGTACTCTCCGGAAGCAGATCTCTATATGAACCTTATAGAAGTAGGAAACGGAAACTGGTGGGAAAACGATACAATTGTAGACGAGATGTTCGAAGCTTACCTTCAGGCACTTGGCAAGGGTTGGCATCTCGGAGCAACTCTTGGTCAAGACAACCACAAACCTAACTGGGGAGGAGCAAACGATTCCAGAACAGCCGTATATGCACGCGAGCTGACGGAAGAAGCGATTTTAGAGGCATTCATCAATCGAAGGACCTACGCGACTGAAGACAAGGACATCTTGATTCACTTCTCGACCGAAGAAGCCTTCATGGGAGATATCGTGTATGATACAGATCAAGTTAATTTGTGTATCTCCATAAAGGATACAGCAGACGATCCGCTGGAAATAGTTAGGATTTATTCTCTGGAAGGATTATTTGCAGAGTTTCTGGTTGACGGCAATGAATGTGTTCTTGAGCTCGCCGTTGATATAAGAACGGGTTTCCAGTACTTCTTCATATACGCAAGGGGAAAAGACGGTGAGGAAGCGGTATCTTCACCAATCTGGATTCAGAGGTCTCACCCGATCCATCTTCACAACCCGAGCGCTTATCCTGAGAGCGTGAAGCCGAGAGAGAGCGTTACGCTTTCCTTTCAGCTCTCCAATGTTGAGCAAGGAGAGGCTTCTTCATTGTTGCAGATTACCAATTCCCGCGGAGAGATACACAGCGAAATCGTCACACTCCAAGGATTTGAATCCAAAATAATTAACTTAAGAAGGGAAGTACAGGAATACGATGGAGAGTTATCATTCTTTCTCGACTCAATTCTATATTCAGTTTTGAAACTCAATATCAGGAGCGCATCTTCATTGAACATTCTACTGGATAGGAGTCACGTCAACTTCGCCAGTAACGAACGAACCAAGTTGCAGACGTCACTCGAAGATATGGGTCATAAGCTTCTTGCTGCCGATAGGATTTTCAAGGCAGGAGAGCTCGATACTATAAACGTTCTTCTCCTCCCTCTACCAGGTGCAGGTGGAAGTTTTGAGCGACTGAAGATGCTCATGCCGCAACAGGCACTGATCATTAAAGAGTTTGTCGAAGATGGGGGGACACTAATAATTACCGGAACTGGTGAAGAGATCAGTGAGGAGGTTTTGTCCACATACAACATGCTATTGGAAGATATGGGTATTGCATGCAGCTATGAAGGACGCATAACCGAAGAAGTAAGAGAGATTGATGGAGTCTTCTTTGATGGGCTGTCTCGGTTGGTCGGAGAATCAGGAAGATACCCCCTGGGTCGAGGCGAGGTAATTTTACTTCCTGGCGACCCCTTTACAGACGATGTTATTGATAGTAATGGAGAGCTGATTGATCTGCTGTTCAAATAACAGAAGGGCGGGACGTCTAATGCTCAGCTGCAGCGAGCTATTTGGCTCACTTTGCTCTCGGTCGTACCGCTTATTCCGTTATCCTCCTAATTCAGAAATCTTAGGCAGAACTAGAATTATTTACCTCATGACAAAACAAGGTCATTAAAGTTAAAATACGCTTTAGAGAATCTTTGACTTTGAAGTTGAGAATACTTACTTGTTGTGCTATAACTTGCCAGCAAAAAATAGCTTATGGAAGGAGGTATATTTTGATGTTAATTAGATTCAGAGTTCAGGCAACCGTTTTCCTCAACCGGATTTTCGGTGATGCCGCGCTATGCCACGCCTTCTTCCGTCGTTTGGGGTATAAGATCGTATAACGAGAAGGAATAATGAAGGACCGTGGCGAGTAAGAGCCACGGTCTTTTTTTCTTGACTATCGGAGGTAATCAAATGTCATGGGAAATTGCGGTCATTGAGTTAGCAGGATTTTACGGAGAAGCAAATGGATGCAAGAACGAAGAGAGGAGAGCCCGTCATTAGTTACAGCCAGCCTCTCCCGCCGGAAACAGAACAGGTTCTCCGAAAGGCCAAGGGGGTAAATATGTCAACAGTAATCGTTCCGCTAAGAAAGAAAAGAAGTGACGATTTCGGGGCCCTTCCGCCATTCATACACAAAACGGAAAGTCTTGATAACCTTCCGAAGTAAACAGATAACAGGAGGAAACCCAACTATGAGGAGAATACGAGGCTCAAAGAGTGCTTTTATCGATGGTTTGGTTGAAAAGCAGAAAGTTGAAATGGAAAGCAAATTCAGCAGACCTCATTATCTTTGAGGAGGTGAAAAAAGTGGCAGACGCTTTGCTTGCCAATAGTATCGTAAAGACTTTCAAGAAGAACAAGAAGGAAGTCAAAGCGTTGAAAGGAGTTAGTTTAAGAATAAAGGAAGGAGAGATCTATGGTCTTCTCGGTCCAAACGGCTCAGGAAAATCTACCTTTATAAGGATTGCCTCCACACTCTTGATACCTGACAGGGGGGCATATCGATTTTTCGATATGACTCAGTGAATAACTCTGCGGCGGTTCAAAGAGTGATAAACAGGGTATCCGTCGAGGCCAGTTTTTTCGGAAAACTGTCGGCTGTCGAAAACCTCTGTTTCGCGGCAGGACTTTATGGAATACCAAAACGAGAAGCCTTGAGGAAGATCAACTCTCTCGCAGAGAGGTTTGGTCTGGATCTGAAGAGACTGAAAGATCCTCTCGAAGACTTTTCGAGAGGCATGCAGCAAAAGGTAGCCATAGTTAGAGCTCTCATGACTGAAGCGAGAATGCTCTTGCTCGACGAACCAAAAACAGAACTCGATCCAAGAGCAAAAAGAGATGTACAGAGCCTAATAAAAGATGTAAAAGAGACTATGAACACGACGATGCTTCTGACAACACACAACATGGACGAAGCAGAGAAGCTCTGCGACTATGTGGCCATAATCCATCTCGGAAGAATTGTAGCTTCCGGAAGACCATTGGAGCTTAAGAAGCAGTTGCTCGGAAGGATTGAGAACCCGAGCTTCGAAGATGCCCTTCTCGAGTTCACCGATGTGAGCATGGAGGAAGCAGAGTATCAGGAGGTAGAGTCGACATGAGTTCGCAGTCAACTGCTCGAGAGCTCCGAGCCTCTTGGGCCTTCATTGAACGGAACTTCAACTTCACAAAGAGGTACTGGAAATGGGAAGTCGTATTCTTCGCTTATACTATCGCAAACTCTGTGACTATGGGGTTCATTGGTAAGGGTGTCGAATCGTTTTCCGGAGCAAAACTTGATACTAGTTACTTGATCCTCTACATGTTGCTCGGATCGATACTCTGGGGCTATCTCTCTATTCTCTTTGAGATAGTGGCCGAAACCGCTGCCTGAAAGAGGTGGGAAGAGACGATAGAGATACATTCATGGCACCTGTTAGAAGGGCATCCCATCTGCTGAGTACTTGTGGCTATGCCTTTCTTTATGGAATACTGAGAAGCGGACTGATATTGATCGTAGTTTCGATATTCTTTGATCTGAACCAGGGTAGAGCTAACTTCTTTTCGGCAGCCGGGATTCTTGCAGTATCGAGCTTCTCATTTGTAGGACTGGGAATAGTTGCTGCAGTACTGCCCCTGATTTCACCTGAGAAGGGAGTTCAGGTAGTGCACATCTTTCAGGCTTTGCTCCTCATGTTTTCGGGGGTGTATTACGAAATAGATGTACTACCGTTGTGGATGCAGCTGGTTGGTAAACTATCCCCTGCAACTTATGCACTCAGGGGAATGCGAGCATCAATACTCGAAGGTAGAGACATGCCAGAAATGAAGTGAGACCGATGTTCCACTGGACACCGAGAAGGATAAAGGGTCATTTCGTTGTATGTTTCCTTGCATTCTTGGTGCAAAGAGAGCTTGAGTTCAGAATGAGAAAGAAAGGAATACACACTTCAACCCAGGAGATACAACGAGCGATAAACTAACTCAAAGTGATGAAGTTCAGCCATGGTGAGCAAAGTTACTACATGAAAGCCAAATAAGTACAACTAGATTGGA